>JAZSGG010000116.1:0-81831 GCA_045532595.1 Oscillospiraceae bacterium
GCGTGGACTACCAGGGTATCTAATCCTGTTTGCTCCCCACGCTTTCGAGCCTCAGCGTCAGTAAAAGCCCAGCAAGCCGCCTTCGCCACTGGTGTTCCTCCTAATATCTACGCATTTCACCGCTACACTAGGAATTCCGCTTGCCTCTACTTCACTCAAGAACTACAGTTTCAAAAGCAGGCTATGGGTTGAGCCCATAGTTTTCACTTCTGACTTGCAGTCCCGCCTACACTCCCTTTACACCCAGTAATTCCGGACAACGCTCGCCACCTACGTATTACCGCGGCTGCTGGCACGTAGTTAGCCGTGGCTTTCTAAACAGGTACCGTCATTATCGTCCCTGTCCACAGAGGTTTACAATCCGAAAACCTTCTTCCCTCACGCGGCATCGCTGGATCAGGGTTTCCCCCATTGTCCAATATCCCCCACTGCTGCCTCCCGTAGGAGTCTGGGCCGTGTCTCAGTCCCAATGTGGCCGTTCAACCTCTCAGTCCGGCTACTGATCGTCGACTTGGTGAGCCGTTACCTCACCAACTATCTAATCAGACGCGAGCCCATCTTTCAGCAATAAATCTTTGGTCATTTAGGGATGCCCCAGAATGACTTTATGCGGTATTAGCAGTCGTTTCCAACTGTTGTCCCCCACTGAAAGGCAGGTTGCTCACGTGTTACTCACCCGTCCGCCACTGATCAGAGGACCGAAGTCCTCGTCACCGTTCGACTTGCATGTGTTAGGCGTGCCGCCAGCGTTCGTCCTGAGCCAGGATCAAACTCTTTAAAGTTTGTATTAAAACGCTCTTTCGAGCGATTTAACCGACTCTACATAAACGCTAACGTTTAATAAAATAAACGCAATCTGTGTTTATCCAGAATTAATTTGTTTGTTTCTTCTCTTATCTTCCGATAAGCGAATCGACAAGGTAAATGTTAATTCGTTCATTCTTACTGTTCAATTTTCAAGGAGCTTGTCGCTGCGCCTTTCGGCGTGACAGCTTTTTAATTATATCACATCGTTTCGAGTTTGTCAAGTACTTTTTTCAAATTTTTTTGAACTTTTTCTCGACTCTCTTTCGAGGTGATCTCTGCTTTTCAGCAGCCTGTCTATTATATCACATCCAGATCTCTTTGTCAACCCCTTTTTTGAATTTTCCTCAAAAAAGTTTTTCAGAGTTTTCTGTTCAGTGTCGTCAGACAGCTTTTATATTCTATCACTTTCGACACAGAATGTCAATACCATTTCTCATGAAATAGTATACAATAAGTTTTCAATTTTTTTAAACATTTTATATGTTGAAAACTATGCCCTATATATAATAGGTATAAATGTCACAATTATACATAAAAATCGGCGACAGAATATAGATTCCGCCGCCGATTATCGACATTTTGTATAATAATCTGCAAATATTACACTTTGACATCATCAAGAATTCTCATAAGCCTTCCGACAGGCAGACCCATTACATTATAGTAACAGCCATTTATGCGCTTGACCAGCAGCGCACCTCTGCCCTGAATGCCATAGGCACCCGCCTTATCCATAGGCTCACCGCTTTTTACATAGTCCGATATAAGCTGCTCAGAAAGCTCCCAGAACTCCACGGTGGTCTCCTCGGCAAAGCAGTGCTGCTCTCCATGCTCATCAATAACACACACGCCTGTGTATACGCTGTGAGTCCTTCCCGAAAGCATACGAAGCATCTCTGCGGCATTTTTCTCAGATGAGGGCTTGCCCAGTATCTTACCGTCGATCGCTACCACTGTATCTGATGCGATTATCGTCTCTTTTTTATACTTTCTGTATATTTCTTCTGCTTTTTGTCGAGATAGTAATATTACCGCCTGCTCAGGAGATATCCCCTCAGGCAGCACTTCTTCGCCTTTTGCGGGAATAATACGGAAATCCTCTGTTATCAGCGAAAGCAGCTCTCTGCGTCTCGGGGACTGGCTTGCCAGTATCATGCCTTATTCCTCTTTGTAGTGTGTTCAGGCTCAAAGGGATGATCCTTGCCGTACACCTCATTATAATTATCTATGCACTGCTTGATTACCTCAACAGCCGCCTTCTGTCCCATTACCTCATTAACGGCAGTGGTCTTGCCCTCAAGCTGCTTGTATACAGAGAAGAAGTGTCGCATCTCCTCAAAAATGTGGCTGGGGAGCGCCTCGATGCCTCTGTATGCGTTGTAGTTGGGATCCTCGAAGGGAATTGCAATGATCTTCTCGTCGTTCTTGCCGTTATCGAGCATTGTGATAACGCCGATAGGATAGCACTGCACCAACACCAGCGGATCGATAGGCTCGTTGCACAGCAGCAGCACATCCAGCGGATCTCCGTCGTCTGCAAGAGTACGGGGTATAAAACCGTAGTTTGCAGGGTAGTGTGTAGAGGTGTACAGGATACGGTCAAGGATTATGAGTCCTGTCTGCTTGTCCAGCTCATACTTCTTCTTGCTTCCCTTTTCGATCTCGATAACTGCCAGAAAATCATGGGGAGTTATGCGTGCGGGGTCAACGTCATGCCAGATGTTCATTTTATGTCCTCTTTTCTATTTTAATGTATTAATTATATCACTAATCGGTAAAAAATCAAGTGGTCAGCTCTGCTTTGTAGATTGCTGCATCATCATCGGGATAGTAATTCTTCCTTGTGGAGATCTTCTCATACCCGAGCCTCTCATACAGCGCCCTTGCAGGAGCATTCTTGCTGCGCACTTCGAGAAAGCAGCTTGCCGCTCCCTTTTCACGCATAAGATCATGCAGCGCCGCCAGCATCTCTGAGCCGAGATGCTCCCTGCGGTATTCGGGGAGTACGGCTATCTGATACAACTCACCCTCGTCTGCCACGACTCTGCCCAGTGCAAAGCCAACTATCCTGCCCTGCCGCTCCCGTGTTACAAGAACGGAAAGCGGATTTGTAAGCTCGTCTATGAGCATCTCTCTCGTCCAGCTGCCGTGAAAGCAAAGCTGCTCTATCTCGTCAAGCTGCGATATCTGTTCATCAGTGAGCGTCATACCAGCTCCTGCCCTCCTTTGCCTCTGCGGTGAGAGGTACTGAAAGCTTCGCAGCGCCCTCCATTTCCTCACGGAGTATCACCGCCGCCTTTTCCGCCAGAGCCTCGGGCGCTTCAACAATAAGTTCGTCATGCACCTGAAGTATCAGCCTTGCCTCGGGAAGCTCCTCCTTCAGCCTGCGATAGACCTTTACCATCGCCATCTTGATGATATCCGCCGCTGTACCCTGTATCGGTGCATTCATCGCCATACGCTTACCCTGCGCCTTCACCATCTTGTTTGATGAGAGCATCTCAGGAATGAAGCGGCGTCTGCCGAACATCGTCACAGCGTAGCCGTCCTTCTCCGCAGATGCCACCGAGCCGTCCATATAACTCTTCACACCGCTGTAGTGTGCAAAATAATCCGCGATATACTGCTTTGCATTCGCAAGGCTCGTTCCGATATCCTTCGCAAGCGAAAACGCCTCCATGCCGTAGATGATTCCGAAATTTACCGCCTTTGCACTGCGGCGCATCTCGGGAGTCACCCACTCGGGCGGCATACCAAATACGCTTGCCGCTGTTTCAGTGTGGATATCTCCACCCTCGCAGAATGTCCTTATCATAGTCTCGTCGTTTGCTATATGCGCAAGCACTCTCAGCTCTATCTGGCTGTAGTCAGCGTCGATGAGAGTCTTTCCCTCACCTGCCACGAAGAAGCGGCGGAAGTTACGCCCCAGCTCCGTGCGCACGGGAATGTTCTGTATATTCGGGTCGGCAGAGGAGATACGACCTGTTCTGGTCTCCGTCTGCTTGTAGGTGGTGTGCATTCGCCCATCAGGAGCAACACAGCCCTCCAGGCCCTTCACATAAGTGTTGTACAGCTTTGTTATGCTGCGGTATTCCAGTATCTTTTCAGCAATAGGGTGATACTCCGTCAGCTTTTCGAGGGTCTCCGCATCTGTGGACCATCCCGTCTTGCGCTTCTTGCCGCCGGGGAGCTTCATCTCCTCAAACAGCACAACGCTGAGCTGCTTCGGCGAGCCTACGTTGAACTCACGGCCTGCAAGCTCCCATATCTCCGCTTCAAGCTGAGATATGCGCGGCTTCAGCTCCTCGCCGAATGCATGCAGCGCCTGCATATCCATAGCGATGCCGTCCCTCTCCATGGAGGAAAGCACCTCAGCAAGCGGTATCTCAATATCCTGCAACACTGAGAGCATCCCCGCACTGCAGATTCGACTGAAAAGCTCCGCATTCAGCAGATACAGCGACTGCCCCAGACGCTCCTCATCGTATGTCACGCCATATTCCGCACAAAGGCGGGATATCTCATAATCACTGGCATTTACGTTCAGCAGATACGCCGCAAGCGTGGTATCGAATACCACGCTTTCAAGGCTCAGGCCCTTTTCCATGCAGCAGGCATACAGCGACTTCGCATCCGCAGTGCGCTTTGCCGAGTTTTTGTCCGCAAGCAGTGCTGCGATATCTCCACCGTAGGGTTTGCCGTTGCGATAGGCTCTTATCTCGCCACCCACCAGTGCTATCTCGTAGCCCTCAGGAAGCTCTGCACGGACTGCATTCTCAGCCTTTTCGGGAGCCTGCTCCGCCTTCACGGGAGCCGCATCCATGTTCAGCTTCTTCAGCACCGAGAACATCTCCTTCTCGGTGAGTATCTCAGCCGCCCTTGCAGTAGGAGTGCCTATCTCATAATCCGAAAGCTGCTCCGAAACAGGCGCATGAAGCTCTATTACAGCAAGCTTACGGCTTATCTCTGCGCTCTCTTTGCCGTTTATCAGCTTGTTGCGCACGCCATTGGTCACTTCTATAGTATCAATATTGTCATAGATATACTGAACGCTGTGGTATTTCTGAATAAGCCCCAGCGCAGTCTTTTCGCCAATGCCAGCAACGCCGGGGATATTATCCGAGCTGTCGCCCATCAGCGTCTTTACCTCGATCATTTCAAGGGGAGTTACGCCGTACACCTCCATGATCTTTTCGGGGGTATAGAAGATATCCTCTTTATTGGATGCAAGGCGCACCGTTACCTTATCGTTGATAAGCTGAAAGCTGTCACGGTCTCCCGTCATGATAACGCACTCTGCGCCGTTCTCCGCAGCGGCTCTGGAAAGCGTGCCGATGATATCGTCCGCCTCAAAGCCTTCCTTCTCCACAACGGTTATTCCGAGAGCAGGCAGCAGCTCCCTGATAACAGGCATCTGCTGAGCAAGCTCCTCAGGCATTCCGTGGCGGTTTGCCTTATATCCGTCGAACATCTTGTGGCGGAACGTGGGCGCTTTCAGATCGAACGCCGCTGCGATATGATCGGGCTGCTCCTCTTTCAGCAGCTTCAGGTAGATATTCATAAAGCCTGTCAGGGCATTTGTGAACTCGCCTTTTTTGTTGGTCAGCATACGGATGCCGTAAAACGCACGGTTCATTATGCTGTTGCCGTCTATGAGTAGAAGCTTCATTCAGTCCTCCGAGTTATCAAAGTAAAGCAGGAACTCCCGCAAGGCCATCCATTACCGCCTGCACCGCTTTCACAAGTGCATTCATATCGGTAACATTCTTCTTGCAGGGAACGTGCAGGAACGCTGTATTCACGCCCATTCCGAGAGCATGGTAGTAGATGTTGTTGCAATAGGACGTACCGCAGCCGTCTGAAATATATGCACCGTAGCCTGTGCCCTTTATCAGATTAGCTATTGTTGTGGCATCCATGTAGTACGCATGCCGTACCTCGCCGCAGAGCTTCGCCGATGTCTCCACCGCTATCTTGTTGCGGATAACAGGCTTCTGCCCCATCAGGATAACGCAGGCAGGCTGATGCTCCATTACGGCAGCAGTCAGTACCTCCACGCTCTTTTGCCTGTCATTCGGCAGTATCAGCTTTGAGTTTGTATCAATATGCACACGCTCCAAAACGAGGCGGGATGTGTTATTTGTTCCGTCAAAAGCGGCTAAGATAAATTGGCTCATATTCGCACCTCTGAATCACACATTCCTGATATTCTCAAGCACCTTTTTCGGTGCCTTTGCAAGAAACAATTTCGTCACCAGTCCCGTGAACGCACCGCCGATGATGGCTGTCGCCAACAATATCGGCGCATACGCAAACACCGTCCAAGTTCCGTAAAACAGCGCTGCCGTCAGCAGCTGACCGAAAATATGCAATATAGCACCTGCGATTCCCTGAAAGGGCAGCAGAGCTTCTCTTTTGTCCGCAGCAGAAAGACCTCTCACTGCAGACATCGCAAGCAGTGCAGCTGTGCCGCCCACAAGTCCGAACACCATGCTCATCACCGAGCCTGTTATGAGACCTGCGATAACACAGCGCAGCAGTGCAACGCACAATGCATCACGGCACTTCCATGCGCCGCCGATGTTCAGCAGCAGAAGCGTCACGATGTTGCCGAGTCCAACCCTCACAGCAGGTATCGGCACGATAGGCGGCAGCCAGGTTTCAAGCACTGAGAGCGCCGCAGCTATCACGATGAACAACGCACTGTAAGTCAGCTTTTTCGTACTCATTTCATAAGCTCCGCAAATGCCTCTGCAACCTCCTGAAGCTCTGATTTTTCAGGCTCAGGCGGGGCGATATCCTCAGGCACCAGACGCTTTATCTGCTGCGCTTCGGCAGTGAGAGTGTAATGCTCCTCACGGATGTAGAGAGGAGAATACTCCAGCAGCCAGCGGCGCAGATAGTCTGCAAAGAAGCTCAGCAGCGCCACAAGCGCAATTGCAAGCATGATGCCGCCGCAGATATACATTCCCTTGCCGCCGAGGATAAAGCACACCACCGCATAAATAAGCTCCATTATGTAGCAGGCGGTCTTTTCGAGAGAGCCGCCGCCCAGCGCAAACATCGCAACTGCAATTGTCAGTATTCCTGCGATGACTGCGAAGATGCTGTTAAGCACACCGCCGCCCAGAGCGATGCCCAAGCCGATAAAACCGAGCGCAAGCAGACTCTGAATATAGAAGCATACACGCACAAGACCCCTCAGCTTCTCCGACTTCGCAAGGCGTGAGCTTATAAAATCAGGGATGATATCGCCGTCCGTCTCGAAATGCAGCAGACGGCTCTTTATATTATCCAGCATATTATCACCAACGTTTATTTGATATCGTCAAGCTCTGCAAGCCACAGGGCAGAGCTGCCGTCACTCGGCATGCACCAGCCGCCTCTCGGTGAAAGTGCCACCGAGCCTACCTTAACGCCATCGGGCAGACAGGAACGCTTGAACTGCTGATTGAAGAAACGGCGCATGAATGTTCTCAGCCACTTCAGGATGGTCTCGTCGTCGAATCTGTCGCCGAGAGCATATCTCGCAAGGCGGTATATCTTCTTCGGACCAAAACCGCAGCGCACAAAGTAATAAAGGAAGAAATCATGCAGCTCGTACGGGCCTACAAGATCCTCTGTTTTCTGTGCGATATCGCCGTTGTCATCCGCAGGAAGAAGCTCGGGGCTTACAGGTGTGTCCACAACGCTTATGAGAGTATCATGCATAGCCTTGTTGCCACAGGTCTCTGCGTAGTATCGCACAACTTCACGCACCACGGTTTTCGGAACGCTGCCGTTCACGCCGTACATAGACATGTGATCGCCGTTATATGTCGCCCAGCCGAGCGCAAGCTCTGAAAGATCGCCTGTACCAACCACAAGTCCGTTCACCTGATTTGCAATATCCATCAGTATCTGAGTGCGCTCTCTAGCCTGTGCATTTTCGTATACCACACTGTGGTCGCTCTCGTCATGTCCGATATCACTGAAATGCTGCTTCACAGCCGCCATGATATCTATAGCACGGAAGTCCGTACCAAGCTGCACACAAAGTTCCTCTGCATTGGAACGGGTGCGCTGTGTTGTTCCGAAACAGGGCATTGTAACCGTCACGATATCGCTCATGGGTCTGCCGAGAAGCTTCATGGTCTCAGCGCAGACAAGCAGCGCAAGTGTGGAATCAAGTCCGCCCGAGATACCCAGCACCAGCTTTGTCGCATGAACATGGCTGACACGTCTTGCAAGAGCATGTGCCTGCATTGCAAGGATGTCACGGCAGCGCTCCGAATTGTCCTCATCAGGGAGGAACGGGTTTTCAGCCACCGCCCTCATAAGCTCTGTTTCCGCTATATCAAGACCGAACATTATCTCGCAGATCTCTCCGCTGTCGCAGCAGAAATCATCACGTCTGCGGAAGAAGTCCATTGCCTTTACGTCTATCTCCATAATGGTGAGTCCGCCCGAATAAAGGGGACTCTCCGCAAGTATCCTGCCATTCTCTGCAATGATGCAGTGACCGCCGTATATATAGTCCTGCGTGCTTTCACCCTCGCCCGCAGATGCAAGGATATATCCACATTTAAGGCGTGCAGACTGTGCCGCCAGAATGTCACAGCGTGCCTTTTCTCTGCCCACCTGCTCATTGCTTGCACTGAGGTTTGCTATGATCGTCGCACCTGCCATGGCAAGCTTTCCGCTGGGGGGATATACCGCACAAAGATCCTCGCCTATTTCCGTACCGATGCAAAGCTCGCCGAGAGCCTCACAGCGCAGCAGGATATCCGTGCCGAAGATCACGATATCTCCCAGCAGCTCTGTTTCCTGAGTCACCTCGGGAGCAGGTACGAACCATCTTTTCTCCGCTGATGTCAGATGCTTCTTCGGAATTACAGCAAGGATGCTGCCGTCCTTCAGCCATACAGCGCAGTTGTACAGCCTGCCACTGATCTTCAGCGGACAGCCGACTGCGATCATCATGTTCCTGCCATCGGTCGCTTCCGCTATATCTCCTAGAGCCTTCAGCGCCCCATCAAGCAGAGTATCTCTGAGTAACAGGTCGCCGCAGCTTGCAGAAGTTATGCACAGCTCGGGGAACACCAGCACGTTCACTTCGTTTTGTGAAGCCGCTTCAATAAGCGAAACGATATCCTCCGCATTGCGGGTGCAGTCTGCAACTCTCACATCGGGAGACGCAGCAGCACATTTGATGTAACCATCCAGCATGATATATCTCCTATCTCCCCGAAGCCTCGGGGTATACAATTATCCATATAACATTATACCCCTTTTCAAACTGAAAATCAATAGTTTTTGCACAAGTAAGACCATAGGTATAAAAAAACTGCCGCATTCCGTCAAAGGAGTGCGGCAGTGGTCTGTCAGCTGACTAACTGAGAGAATATGCCCATATTCATACGCTTAACTTCGGAAGTAGGCTGTTCGGAAAGCGTGATAAGCGCAACCACGAAAGTATCCTTCCTGCCTGTTTTACTGGAGGTAACCTCAATGGTGAGAGTCTTTGTCTCTCCCACCTTGCCCTTGACGGTGTATTCCAGCGTCTTGTTTGAAGCAAGTCCTACATTGCGTGCGTCACGGCCGATCTCCTCGTCCTTCTTGCCGTCAACGTAATATGTAAACTCAAACACGCCCTCAGCACTGGCAGGGATATCAAAGCTGAACTTCATCTCTGTTTCGGGCGCTTCGCCTGAAGCAACAGTGATGGTAATGGCGGTGCCACGCTCCACCTCAGAATCTGCAGCAATGCTCTGCTCAAGGATAGTGTCCTTCGCAACGCCTGTCACGTCCTTATAATCCACCTTAAGCTCCAGCTTGTTCTTTTCGCAGAAAGCCTTGACCTCATCAGGCTTCATCGCAGTGAGATCAGGTATCTTCACAGCAGGCACACCGAGGCTCAGAATTATTGTTATCTCTGTGCCAACGGGAACCATCTCGCCTGTGGCTGGTGTAATACCGATCACCTTGCCGACAGGTATGGTCTCGCTATGCTCCTCGGCAAGCCTTGTGATATATCCCATCTGCTGCAGCTGCAGCATAGCCTGCGTCTCGGTATAGCCCGTGACATCGGGTAGCTCCTTCAGCAGCCTGCCCTGCTCGTTATATCCCATTGCCTTCAGCTTGTCGGCAATAATGGCGCTGCCTGTTGCCGCATAGCCATCCGCATATGTTCTTGCCGCATCCTCGATGCTGCCGTTATCAAGATAATACTCAGCCTTATCAAGGTACACAACAACATTCGTAGGATCGTCGGCAATGGCATTATCAAACTGTGCTATCGCCTGCTGTGATGTCTGTTCCTCGCCGCCACCAATGGCACCGAAGAAGTATATCCAGGCTATAACTCCCGCAGCTAACAGCAGTAATATCAGCAGTATCACCGCAATTATTTTTATGGGAGATCTTCTTTTCTCGTTCATATACAGAATCCTTTCCTATGCTACGAAAATCAATATATTATCTGTAAGAATCCAGCGAACTATTTGCAGGAATTACTGCCATGAGCCGTTACCTGCTGCAACTTCACCCATGTTATCGCATAGCGGTGTATAATAGTCTTCGCCGAAACCGAAGGTCACATCATTTACAGGCACGAAAGTATCAGACGAGCGCATCTCCATGAGAAGATCATACATATCAGCATCCCAAGTAATACGCCACTTCTGCATACCCTCATATTTGCCTGCGGTATAAGTTATGACCTCAGGAGCTATCGCATCCTGACGCAGCTGTGCTTTTATACTGCTGTCCGTCTCATAAATGCGATTGAGATTGATCCACTCAATTGCACCATCAATGTTCCTTGCACCTTTAGGCACCATATATCCGAATGTGGAGATCGTGTTGTAATATGCGTCAGCGTTATCATATCTGGGCAGCGGAACAAACGCGAAATCCGATACCACATCATGGATATCGTTCTCCACACCGCTGTCATTCTGTATCTTCTCTGTTGCCGCAATATAAGTCCACTCAGGCTCCATCATCAGGAACAGTATCTTATCAGAAACACCTGCCCAAACCTGAGGGGACACCCATGTACCATGGGGTTCGGACGTGGGATATGCAAGCCCTGCTTTTCCGAGACGTGAGAGGAAATCCATCGCTGTATTGGTAAGAGCGCTGTTGCGATTATCGATGAGATTACCGCCATTCAGTAAAGATACCGCCTCGCCTGTGGTATTTATAAAATTAGGCAGTTGTGTGCTGGTCGCATAATATCCGATGTGATCGTCGGACATTGCACAGAAATCCGCCATCATGGATTCCCATGCTGTCCATGTCCATTCGCCGCTTCTGTAAAGCTCGTAGGGATCGGGAAGACCTGCATTCTGCACAGTTCTGCGGTTATAATTGAGCGCACACATGGTGCTGAGCATATGAGGATAATAGTAATGCATACCCTCATATTCATACGTCTCAATATATGGCTTCATATCCGCCCAGAGACTGCTGTTCATATCGATATATCCATCAAGTGGCTCGAACAGATTCCTGCTCACGCCATACGGGTATGCGAGAGGCTCAAAAGTCATGATATCGGGAGAATCGCCCGCAGCGATCATCGTTGTCAGCTTGTCATAATAAGCCGAGCCACTGGAACAGCTTATCCACTCGATATCTCCACCGTACTGCTCACTTTCAAAGATCTTACTCTGATCCATCCCCTTGGCATCCACAGTAATGTCGTAGTAGCCGAGGAATCTGAGAACGCCCGCGTTGCCGCTGGGAGCAAACTCACCCGTTGTAGGCTCAATGACCTGTGGATCGTCATAAACAAACTCATCCATATCAATAGTGGAATATGCACCTTCAGGCAGGTTGCCGGTGCTTACCATCACCTTTACCGTGCTGCCGACCGCAATATTACCTGTGCCTTCATATTCAATATGGAATATCGTGCTGATCTCCACACCGCTGTTGCTTACATAAGTAGGCTCAAACGCAATAATGCCAAAGTATTTTTCTACGGCATCCTCATATTTCATGCCGATTATATCCATCGGATCAATGCCTTCTGCCATCTCATCAGTCTCGATGGTGTCAATGCTCTCCACAGTCTCCTTATCAACGATAACCGTAGTATCGGCAGTGGCAGTGGTCGTTGTAACAGTAGCTGCCCCTGAAGTCTCAGCTTCTTCCGTTACCGCTTCCTGCTGAGCAATAAGCTCTTCCAGCTCTGTCAGTGCATCGTCGATGTCATCGGCATCCGCCTCAGCCACCTGCTCCTTTGCATCACGCAGCACCTTCGCCGCCTTATCGTACTCGCCCAGACCCTCATACGCTTCAGCCAGGCCGAGATATGCATCGGTGTTCTTCGGGTCGATCTCAAGCAGCTTCTTAAACTCAATAACAGCCTGTTCATAATCCTGCTCATCCAGATATCTCTCTGCCAGAGCCAGCGTATCCACCAGTGTTTCCGTCGTTCTTGCGCTTACTGCAAGCATCGCAATAACAGCACCAATAACCAGAACCACCAGCACTATCACCAGAATGATGACATTGCGCTTTGTATGAGACGCCTTCGGCTTTTCTGCAGGATACTGCGCAGGCTGCTCGGGAGCTGTAAACGCCTCCTGAACAGGCGCCGCAGGCTGAGAATTCGGAACAGGTGCAACAGGCTGAACAGGCGCTGCCGCAGGAGCAACAGGCTCGCCGCAGTTAAGGCAGAATTTCGCACCATCCATCAGCTCTGCGCTGCACTTAGCGCACTTTTTCTTCACAGGAATGCCACAGGGAGTTCCGCACACTGCGCAGAACTTCTGACCTTCATTAACGGGATTCCCGCATTTTATACAGTTCATTTTTATTCTCCTTCCAGCATCTCATATTCATAATCCGAAAGTGCATCCCATACTCTTTCGTCGCCGGTTTTATAATATCCGTCCTTCAGTGCCTGCAGTGCTTTTTCCTGCTCGCCGCACTCATCGTAGGCCTCCGCAAGTGCAATGAACACATCAGGATCCTTTGATCCTAACAGCACACACTCGCTGTAAGCGTCGGCAGCGCTCTCATAATCCCTCACCGCCTCAAAAGCCTGTGCCTGCTCTATAAGCTGAGCCTGACGTATTCCGTCATGAAACAGAATGAAGTACACCGCAACAGCCGCAGCTGCTATCAGCAGAACCGCCACGATCACACCTGCCACTACACCGCTTTTCTTTTTGCGTGGCTTCGCCTGTTTTATCGCAGGAGACGGCGGCTGAACTATCGGCTTCGCAGGCTGTGACCTCTGCGGCACAGCGCTGTTCAGGATAGCGGTGGACTCATCCTCTGCAACTGCCACAGGTACCTGCGCAGGAACTTGTGCCACAGGAAGCTGTATTGCACTTCCGCAATTCCTGCAGAACTTCGCACCGAATGGCAGAGATGTTCCACACTGAGGACAGAATATATTCTTCGGACCAGTCTGCGCACCGCAGCCGAAGCAGAATTTCGCATTATCAGGCAGCTCAGTGCCACATTTCTTGCAAGTCATGGTATCTTTCCTTTATTCGAGTGTTTCGATGATCTCAATGGCAATTACATCAGCCCGATCATAACCGTATATATTTCCAAGTTTTGAACAAAAATTTTCAATTGTTACTTTACATTCATATCCGTCATAATCAGTAAGCGTTATGCCATCAGAATACAGTGATATTGACATTTTTCTTCCGCTATCGGGATCTATATTGAAAAATGGAACCACACTCGGATCTACATTCTCTAATAACAAATCATGATCCATTGCATCAGGATCATAATTGATAACACCCGTAACCACCAGCTCTCCGCTTGTCTCATATGAATATGAGGATAAAGCCAGATCGTCCGAATTAAAGCGCTGCATATTTGCTGCGTATGCTTCATCAACTATCACGGTCTCGCATCCGCTGAATACCAATCCCATATATTCATCGCCGTCACGAACCATCCTGCCGTTTATCCAGACAAAATCATATACATTTCCGAGCCAGCTTTCCGAATGATTAGACTGTGATATAGTATCTATCGGCTCGAACATTGCCACTGCCTCAGCTAAGGAAGAAGGATACTTTTCCGCCTCTGAAGTATCTGCCGTTGCACCATCCGCAATCTCCAGATCAACAATGCCTAACTCATAATGTCCGCTATTATGTGACCAGCTGCAACCGAAACGTGCAAGAGTGAGGCGGCATTTCATTCTCTCGCCGCTTTCCCCTGCCGCTGCTGCCAGTCTCTCATCATAGCCGATGTATATCTCTCCGGACATTCCTCTGAATTCGAACAGCTCATCACCTTCGACCACTGTGGGAACACCTTCTGTATAGAATCCATCATACGGATCGTTATAATAATATACATCACATTCAACGACTGTATCAACATTCAAACAAAAGTATTCTGTAACTACTTCATTTTGCTCGTCTATACGGGTATATGCCTCATCCACCTGAATGCCATTATATTCTTTTCCGTTAACTATCAATCTGCCTTCGTTAAATACGAACGGATACTCCAGATATCCACTTATACCTGCATCAATATAAACGGCGTCAAAATCCGCCATCGCCTCCTCAATGCTTGCATAGATGCGCTCGGCAGGCTCAGATGTCACTTCTGCAGATTCTTCCTCTGCATCGATATATACGGTAGTCATCTGCGTAGTAGTTGCCTCCACGCTCTCAACCACTACAGCGTTAAGTGCTTCAATGGCTGCATTGATTCGCTCCGCATCTGCCTCGTCTATGTGAGCCTTCGCACGCTCCAGAGTCTTAACAGCATTATCATTATCACCGATAGCCTTATACGCCTCAGCAAGACCCAGATACGCATCGATATTCTTAGGATCTATTTCCAGCAGCTTATCGAATTCAATGATGGCCTGCTTGTATTCTTGCTCGTCAAGACATCTCTGCGCAATCGAAAGCTGCTCTGATACCTCTCCGCTTGCACCGCTTCCCATTGCCATTACTGCAAAAACCGCACCCACTATCACCACTGCCAGAACTGCCACCAATATGATGATATTGCGCTTTGAACCTGCTGTTTTCGGCGCTGTATATTCGGATGCTGCATCTGCATCAGGCAGAGTATGGCGCATAAGCGCTGCCCTGTCCACAGTCTGAAAGTGCGGAACAGGACCTTCAGGAAGCCTTGTAGTCACAGGCTCCGGCTCGATAAGCGGCTCACCGCAGATAGTACACATATCCGAACCCGCAGGCATTACCGATCCGCATTTCGGGCAGGTAAGCTCAATGCTTGTAGAAACTGCTGCAGGTGCAGGAACGCTCTCGGCAACAGGTGCGGCAGGCTGGGTATCGGCATCAGCCAGCGCAGCCGCAGGCTGTTCGATGACAGCACCGCACTTCAAACAAAATTTTGCGTTTTCAAACAGCTTTTCGCCGCACTTCAAACAAAACATAGTACTTCTCCGTCCCTTATCTTCCGATGATCTGATACTCGCATTCGGTGATCGTGCTGAGATATGGCTCATCGGTATCCTCTGTGATCTCGCCGTTTTCGGTGCTTTTCGCTTCAGTGATCCAGGTCTCATAGCTTACAGGCAGGCCGTTATCGCCAAAGGTGTAGCGATTTTCATACTTTGCGACATATTCGAACGATTCTTCGCCTTCGTCGTAAATATATTTCTGATACTCATACAAGCTTATGAGATTTCCCCAGTCGTCATACACATATTCATATATCTCCTCAAGTCCATCTGCATTGCTGTATGTATTGCACTCGTATACAAGCATACCATACTCATTGTATCTCACAACAAAATAGCTTGTACTTCCATTGATTTCTGTTGAAGTGTTGCTTTCCTCTGCAACCTCGCCGTTATCATGATATTTATAGCTGTATTCATCGTTATAGCTGTATTCTATCACGCCATCATATTCAGTAACGTAATAAACCCTTGTTACATCTCCATGCTCATTGTATGTATAGGTAGTCGTGTCGATAGTTCCACCCTCGAAATAGCACACCTCGGTCAGCGGATCACCTGCTTCGTTGTAGGTGTAGAAATAGTGCCTGTCTTCCTCGCCATCTTCTGTGATGATCTGTTCAGCAACCATCCCCTGATCGTTCAGCACGAACTGATACTCACACTCAGTGATCCTTACTTCTCCGCTGTCTTTATACGTTGTGGTACAGATGCTCTTAGCCAGAACTCCGTCAGCAGTCCATTCGTATTCGTATTCGTTGACATAACTGTATGTTTCATGCTTTATCTCTAGCGATTCGGACAAATTAGCGCATATATTCTCATACCTTATAATTTTGACATTAACACCATTCGCTCCTGTATGATAGGTATATGAACGCTTTCCGTATGTACCATCAGGATTTACCTCACGAGCTATCTGATTCCTAAGCACTGCTTCATCATCCCACTTCATGTAACGCTTGTTAGTATACATGCCATCCTCAATATAGCTTTCAGAACAGAGGATACCATCCACATCTACGGTCCTGTGGCTTGCACGCTGTAAGATATCTCCCGCATCAAGGCTCACATCGGTCACCTGCTCAACAGGCTGCTCCTCAGTCTCCTCATCAACAGGCTGCGTCACCTCGGGTGCTGAAGTAGTTGTAGCCTCCGCTGTCTCCTCGACAGGCTCGGAAAGCTCCTCGATGGCCTGCTCGATGCGCTCAACATCATCCTCGTCCACCGCTGTCAGAGCCTTGTTCAGTGCCTCTGCCGCCTTATCCGTCTTACCCAGAGCCGTGTACGCCTTAGCAAGGCCGATATACGCATTCGCATTCTTCGGGTCTATCTCTATCAGGCGTTCAAATTCGATGACCGCCTGCTCATAATCCTGTTCATCCAGATATCTCTGTGCCAGTGTAAGCTGCTTCACGGGATCGGAAGCACCGCTGCTGCCCACCGCCATAACAGCGACAACCGCACCGACTATCACCACAACAAGGGCAATAACAAGTATAATTATGTTACGTTTATTCTTCATTCCACACACTCCAAAACCACAAACAAGGGAACGCCGCACAGCATTCCCCCATTTATTTTCTTACAGCTCTTCCTCATCGATCTTTCTCAGCAGCTTTTTAGCCTTTGCAGAGGAAGCAGCAAAATATATCAGCGCACCGATGAAGCTCAGCGCTGCACCTGCCAGACCGCCCCAGAACATGAGAAAGCCTGTAGTGATCTCAATAGTCATCTGCTTTATCCTCCCAAACCACTGACTTTGATCCAGCCCCAGTCGATCAGCTGATCCACGGCATTTCTGAGGCTGTCCATATTGGCGTCAGTAACGCCTGTGTTGCGTATGTACGCCTTGTAATACTCATCCGCCTTCTTGTAGCAATCATAGGCAAGAGTATAATCACGGGCGTTCTGATCCTCGATCTCGCCCTGCATGGAGATATAGGTGTATGCATAATTCATCCACACCCAGTAATCCTCGGGATTATCCTGCTCCATGGTCTTTAAAAGCTCTATGCAGCGTTCGTATTCCTCCAGCTTTGAATACATGATATTGAAGCTGTTCTTCTTGAGGGAATAGCTCAGCTGACCCTCCTGCATGAGCTTGTCATAGCACAGCACCGCCTTGTAGTAATAATCGGGATTGAGCGTGAAGTTTCCGCAGAGATAATACTGGTTCGCCAGCATTTCAGTTACGATATTCACATAGTCTCCCGAAATGGTCTTCTGCTGCTCTGTAAGCAGCTCCACCATCTTGAAGGGTGCGTTCTCTATCTTGTCTGCGTTAGCCTGCATCATCTTGTCGCAGATGAGCAGCGCCCTGAATTTAATGTAGTTGTTCTCAGTGGTGCGGATAGCCTCGCAGAAGCTCTCGTATGCCTGATCGAACTCGCCCTTTGCATAGCAGATCTCGCCACGCATAAGCGTCAGCTGATCGTTTGATACATCGGCAGCCGCAGCCTTTTCAAGCGTGCTTTCCGCAAGCTCTGTATCGCCAGTTCTCGCATAGGAGATAGTAAGGTCACGGTAGCAGTCTGCGTTTTCCTCGTTGTAGAAAAGCGCCTTTCTGTAAAGCTCGATGCAAAGCTTATATTTTTCCAGCTCAAATGCGCTGTCCGCCGCCAGAATGTACATATTTGCCTTGATATCATCGCCGTTATACGGATCGGTCAGCATATCCGAGGTAAGCACCTTGTCAGGATAATTCATGCACGCCTCATAATCCTTGATTGCATGCATAGCCAGCATTCTGGAATAATAGGGTGAGATCCTTGTGGGTTCCATCGCAATGGCAAGATCCACAGGGTTATCCTTCTCGTAATCCGCATTCTCAGGGATAAGCGCTGTTCCGCCGCCTGCACTCATTATGCGGTCTATCTCATCAAGATATCCGCTGTACTTTGTCTCATGCTCCTCCTGAAGCTTTGTCGCACCCAGACGGTTTACATAAAGACATCCAACCATCAGCACGATCGCAACGACCATCACGATCTCTCTGCGGATCTTCAGCGAACGATAGCGCTTATCCAGCTTGCCTATGTTGTGCAGTGCGGAAAGCATCTCACTGACGGACTTGTAGCGCTTTGCGGGATTCAGCGACATTGCCTTGTTGATGACATGCAGCAATCCATCCGAAACATTGATGTCCATGCTCTCGATGGAACGGTTGCAGTAATTCATCGCAGGCTTAACACCTGTGAGCATATAGTAAAGCGTAGCGCCGATGCTGTAGATATCAGAACGCTCATCCGCACGGGGAGTCACCTTGCCGAACTGCGGCTTCATGTTGGGATCTCCGATATCGGAAAGCGGCACGCCGAGCTGCTCGGGCGGCGCATATCCGGGAGTACCGCCGAGAACAGTAGCACTGCCGTCAAACACCAGCGAAACGTTGAAGTCGATAAGGCAGATATCTCCCGAAGAATTTATCATGATGTTTCCCGGCTTTATATCGCTGTGGATTATAGGGCGCTTTCTTGTGTGGAGATACTCCACCGCCTCGCAGAGCTGTATTGCATACGCAATTATCTCCTTCTGACGGAAACGCCTGCCGTTCTTCATCAGCACATCAATATCCGCACCGTCAACAAAGTCCATTACGGTGTATGCCTCGCCGTTCTCCTCAATGAAGTCCAGCACCTGCGGAAGATATGTGTGCTTCAGTCCCTTCAGCAGATCCACTTCTGTGCGGTTTGCGAGAGTCTGCTTTGCAGCACTCTTTATCTGCTTGATAACGACTTCCTTGTTCAGACGGGTATGCAGCGCTTTGTATACGATGCCGCCTGTACCCTGTCCGATCACCTGTAATATCTGATATGTCTGATCCATAATGACCCTTTCAGGTTTTTATTTTGTAACCGCCACTGTTACTGCGGTGATGTTGTCCTTTTCGCCGAGGCTTCTCTTGTGCGCAACAGCAGCCTCCAGCGCCGCCTTGTTCTTCGGGGGATTTCCCGCAACGCAGCCTGACATGCTGTAGACCTCCTGCGGCGTAAGGGATGAGCAATAGCCATCGCTGCAGATGAGAAAATAGTCACCGGCCACAACATCTCCGGTGTAAAGGTCTGCCTGCACCTGCTCAAGCACGCCGATGCAGCGTGTAAGCACGTTCTTCTTGCTGGACAGGCGAGCCTCCTCATAAGTCATGAGTCCCTTGTCTGCCTGCTCCATAACATAGGAGTGATCCTTAGTAACAGGCGCAAAGAATCCCTCTCCACCCATATACACACGGCTGTCACCAACCTGAGCGATATAGAACTTATCGCCCACCAGCAACAGCGCAGAAATAGTGGTACCCATGCTCTGACTGCTCTCCGCCGCAAGAGCACGCAGCCCGTTGTTGGCTTCGGTAATAAGACCCTGCCACTGGGAAGCAACAGCATCCTCAAAGCCATCACCCGGCATTATGTAGCGGAATTCATGCTCAAACCATTCTGAAAAGCTTGAAATAACAGTGGCACTCGCCACCTCGCCGTGGGAAAGTCCGCCCATGCCGTCACAGACGATGCCGAGAAAAGCCTTTCCCAGCTTCGTAGAAACAGAATTTGCGTAAAAACTGTCCTGATTGCTCTTGCGGAACTCTCCCTGATCGGATATTGTTAGAAAATTATAATTCATATCTCTCTTAATTCAGTCTGAAGGTGTATTCCTCGTTGGCGAATCTCAGCGTATCTCCGTTCTTGAGCTGACGCTTCATATTTGCGGCAAGACGCTCTCCGTTGACAAAAGTACCATTGAGGGAATTGCTGTCAGTGAGGAAATATGCACCGCCGTTATTCTCGATAACTGCATGGTTACGGCTCACGTTCTGATTGGGGACGATAAGATCGTTCACAATGCTGGTATTATTGCCCTTGCCGATGAAGAACGCAGGCTTCTGGATAGGATAGCTTCTTCCGTTCTTGTCAACGATAACTGCAGACATAGAGGGCATCGGCGCACTAGGCGCATTGTTGTTATTGGTCTTACCGCCGCCATGGATAAGCACGGTAGCATTGTCGTTTATGATGGGATCATCAACAGGCGCAAATCCGCCCTGAGGAATGATGGGAGCCATATTGTTCTGCTGCATGGGCATCTGAAGCTGCTGCGCAGGCATATTCATAGGCTGTGCAGGCATGTTCTGCTGCTTCGGGGACTGTGCCGCAGGCTTACCGAAAAACTTATGGGGTGCAGGCATGCTTACCTGAGGCGGTGGTGCAGGAATATTCACCTGAGGTGCAGGAGCAGGCTGACCGGGGATAGCCATTCCGCTGAAGCCGCCCTGACCGGGTACCGCCATGCCGCCAAAAGCAGAAGGCTGCGCTGCAGGAGCATTCTGTGGCTTTGGAGTTTTCTCCTTCTTGCCACCGAACAGACTCTTCTTCTCAGGCTTTGGCTTAGGCTGCGGCTGAGGAGGAACAGGCACTGCAGGTGCCACTGTAGGCGGCGCCGCAAATCTCTGCTGAGCGTTCTTCTGAGCAAAACCACCGTTCTGTGCAGGAATGTTCTGCGGAGGAATATTCGCAGCAGGACTCATGTTCTGTACGGGTGTGTTCTGCGCAAAAGCAGGAGGCTGTACCTGCATATTCTGCGCAGGAACAGCGGGAGCAGCATTTGCAGCATTATAATTGCCATGCAGCATATTCTCAAGGAACTTTGCAAGATCGCTGTTGGACTCGTTGGGAACCTGATTAATATGATTGTTGATGACTGAAGGGAATGTAGCATCCTCGGAGAGATCGAATGCATTGTTTATCACGCAGCTCTTCACAAACACCTTGTAGGTCTTGCCATAGTGCTTCGTGGTGGGTGCATATACCAGCATTACATCCAGGTTGTTGGGGTTTACAAAGATGTAATCCTCCTCAAGAACAAAGCCTGCAGGATCAAGCATATAATCCTCTGCGTTTCTCATAACGCCACCGATATTCTTCAGGATAGACAGTACAACATTGCGCTTGAGAGTCTGCTTGAAAAGCGTTGCCAGTGCAGTATATCTCACGCTGTAGCACAGCACGCAATGACCATTCTGCATCTCTGTGCTGTATGGCATGATACCCTTGATGTTATTGTTCACCATCATTCCGTGTGCAAAGGTATCCATCTCCTCGTCAGGATCTAAGGTGTACAGCAACACAGCCTGATGACCGCCGTTGCTGTTCACTCCGCCTGCCGCAAATTTGATCTTGCTGATCTCCATAGTCTGAATCCTCCAATCAGGTATTATCGTATTCATCGGCTTACTGTATAAGCAGCATTGCCGCATAAGCTCCGCAAGCGCACCTTATTTCAGATGCGCTTCAAAGCTGATCAATTGTAATATTCTCTGAGTCTGAGCAGATAGTAATCATCATCGCCCTTCCATACCACGGCAGAGCCCTGACTGTTCATGACACCTGCTGCTCTGTACTGAGGCTCTATTACAAAATTGCCAAGTTCATTTATATAGCCCCAGTTGTAGCCATCGGAAACAGGAGCCACGCCACACGAGAATGAACCTGCATCGGCAAAATACTTTATTCCCTCTTCGCCAAACTCCAGCAGCTCGCCCTCATTATCAATGAAGATCCATCCGTTATCGGTCTTTACGGCACCTGCTGTATCACCGAACAGCTTCACATCTGAATATGTGTTTCTGCCGAGCTTCTCAACTGTATAGGAAGGCTTATCGCCATTAACGAGAACTATCTCGTAAGGAGTCCAGAGATCGGAACTGTTATCTCTTGCATAGAACACAGCTCTTATGGTGGTAATATTCTCCGTATCAGTGGAGCTTGTGAAGCCACCGAGGAAACAGTAGGACTCATCCATCATGATATCACCGAAATCAAAGCCGCTGATCACGTTAGCTTTGCCGCCTGCAATATAATATGCCTGCCACTTACCTCCACGCTTTATGGCACATACGCTATTCTGCATGGTAGTAGCTGCCTCCAGATCCTTGAGATACAGACTCATATCAGCTAGCAGATATCCCCACTTGCCATCGGAATCGCTGAATACAGCAAGGCCATCGGAAAACGGGCCGAGGTAGCTGTAATACAACAGCTTCTCATCCTCCCTGATGTACGGAACACGCTTGCGCTGCTCTGCAGGATTAGTGTATACCAGCTGTTCATCAGTGTCGTCTTCTGCCTTGTGCATGATAGCGATAAGATTATCATCGGGAGTGTAGGACATGATAGGGGTACCGATCTCGGAAACCACATCCTTGCCCTCATGATTGAGAACATAGTACAGTCCGTTTGCATCAACTGCGATACAATTATCCTTGTACCAATCACTTATATCAACATATTTGAGCTTCTTTGATGTATGCGCACCCTTGATGCCCATATAGTAGTTATAATAAAAATCGCATGCCTCGTCATATTTACCCTGATGCACGGGATTTTCAGTATAATCGATCATTTTCTTAGCATACTCATAGACATAGGCATCCTCCACGGCACACAGATAATCCATATATTCCTGTGCAAGCTTTGTATTGGAAGGATCCCTTGCCACTGCCATCTGGCGTGCCCAGTTCAGTCCATCCACCAACGAATCATCGGCAGCATAATTATCTATTCCGATGATATAATCATACATTTCATGGATCGCATCCTGATCCTTATCATCATCAATAAGCTTGATGAGTGCCTTGTACTCATCTACCACCTCAGCGTACATATATCTGTTCTTCAGATGGCGGATATTGGTCTCGCATACCTCTATAGGATCAGGACCCTCCTCTTCGGGAGTAAACACTGTTACTGCCGACACAAAAGCAAGCACCAACAGCAGAATTATCGAAAGTTTGCCTAAATTCATACGCATCTCCTGATTTATTGTTTTATCCGTGCGGTTCACGGCAAAGGGATCACTCAACGGGGATCAGACCCGATATTAAGAAAAACGCATTGCTGACTAAGGTTCCGAGGAAAAAGAACGGTGCAAGAGCAAGCTCTGTTTTCAGCTTCGCCTTTTTGACAGCCATCATTATGCCACCTGCCAGTGCCGCTGTGACCATCGCCCACATAGCCGCACCGAGAGCGCCTTCCAGTCCGAGATAAAGACCGATGAGCGCCATAAGCTTCACATCACCCATTCCGAGACCGTTTTTGAAAACTAGGTTTGCCAGCAGGAAGATACCGCCTGCAATGCCCGCACCTATCAGGGCATTCATCAGCGTGTATTTCCAGTATACAGGCGCCATGGCGATCTCAACGCCGATGCTTAACACACCGAGTATCAGCATACACAGCGAAAGCTTGTTCGGGATCACCTTATATTTAAGATCTATCACCGCTGCAAACCAGCTGAATATCAGCACGCCGAAGGTCCTCAGCAGAGAGTGTACAGACCACTCATGCGGAAGCGCTGTCAGTGAAAAGAACACAGCTACCGCAGCAAGCACTACTGCCGACACCGCTGCAAGGACAACCGTCTGCTTTTTGGAGAGCGGCTCTTCCTTCTGCCTGAAATACCGGATGCAGTAAACTACACCCACAGGGCAGAGTACCGCAACAGGTATCAGGGTACATAACCAAAACATATCACGCCCTCCTTATGCGCCGTTTGAGGGATCAGCAAGCCAGGCGGCTGTATATGCCTTCTTGACGATCTTTCTGTCAAACGGGAACCAGCTGAACGGAGAACGGGTCTCGTAACTCACCACAACAAGCACGGTATTGTTCATTCCGCCGGGGAAAAGTCTCGACTGCGAAAAGCTTATCGTATCCTTCTCAACATTGAAGGAACGGCAGAACGCATCAAGATCCTTGCCTGGTACATATCCCGGAAGCTTCCACTCATAATACATCGAAAGTACACTGTTGCCCACCGTATCCATGGCGGCGTCAAGCGTGTAACCTAATCCGTCCTTGCCTACATCAGTCCAGTTTATGCTTTTTACGATCTGGAAGATATTCTTGATAGAGTCGATCATGCTGGAAGCGTCGCCCGTAAGCTTCTGACCGCTGTTCAAAGCCGCCTGCGACTTATCCAGCACCTGAGAAGCATTCTGACTGTTTAGTCCACGATGCAGAACATTGAGTGCGCTTTCGAAATCAGACATCATCTGATTCGCATCATCCACAACGATCTGTGCCTGCTGACCGACCTCAACAACATCATCCTTGAGACCGTTCACCTCGTCCAGACCCTCATATTTCTCGTGGGATACCAGACCTATCTTATCAAGAATATAGACATAGGAGGATACCTCCATCGCCATATTATTCACAGCGTTCTGCATTATGTTCTCACAGATAACTACCTGTATCTGCGAATACACGAACGCTACCGCCACTATGAATGCTGCCAGAGAAACGCACGCTTCAAGAGAAGCCGAGCCTTTTTCACCCGCAGACTGAATAATTCTTTTCATTTATCAATACCCCATATAGGAAGAATAGGAGAATTCGAAATCTCTCTTGCCCGAAAGATCAAGTCTCTTGTCCTCGGTGAAGCGGCCGCCGTAGAACACAGTGCCTACCTTTGCCTGAACATCAGCACGCAGCACTGTTTTCGCACCGTTAAGGTCATAATCGCTGTCCTCGCCGTTGTTGCGGCAGTTTGCAGCCATCATCTGTGCAGTACGCTGCAGCATGTTTGCATTGTTTGCCATAGAGCCTATCAGAGTGAACACATATAGGTAATCCTTATAGGTAAACGGAATAGCGAAATCGGAGTCTTTGGATTTTACATCCTTACCTGTGATCTCGATATTCTTATGACCTCTGGAACCGCCACGCACAGCATTCGAAAGCTCGGATTTCAGTTCCTCGGCCGTCATCTCTACGCCCTCGTTAAGCTTAGTCACCACTGTATCAATGGACTTGCTGATGCCTGCTTTTACCTGCTCCTTGAACTTTCCTACCGCGTCGGTGATTGCACCTTCAACGCCGTTCAGAAGATTAGAAATTACAGAATCAAGTGAATTCTCGGCGTTAGTCAGCGTTTCCTTGGTGGTGTTCAGCGCTGCGTCCACAAAGCTCTGCATATTGTTATAGATTATATTGGATATCTCGCTCTTATGAGCATCAACATAATCAAATGCAGCTTTCTTCATTTCCTTTACATAGTCTGTCTCGCCAGCGGGAGTAGGATCATCATAACCTATTCCGGCACGCATTCTCTGAATTGCATTGTCGAGCGTCTGATCGAGCAGCTCCTTCAGTGCTGCCTTTTCATCGGCGTCGCCGTCAGGACCGTGTATAGCCGCATCATATTCCATCATTATCTGCTGGATAACCTCATGGATCGGCGTCATGATAGCACTATGTACTTCTTCGGTAATAACATTTATCTGCTGATTGATGTATTGTTCATATTCATCGCACTTCTGCAGTGCAGCGGTGTTGAGACTATCACCCATTTCAGTGATCTTTGTTGTAAGTGCATCAGTCGCCTTGTCAATCGCAGTGTTTACGACCTCGGTCACAACTCTTTCCGCAACCTCACGCACGATATTACTTCCCTTGCACACCCATGTAGCTTTGGTCTTGAACAGCGGCACTTCTGCGCCATCCATAAGCGAGAACAGGTCACAGCTGGATTCCGCTATTGCAAGAGCAATGTGCAGCACCGTTTGAATAAGTGGTATAGAGAACGGGAAGATACCACCGATCGCTGTCGCAGCAGAGAGCGTAGTGGCTCTTATCTCGGAGTCGGTGTAGGAATAGATCAGATTCAGCGCAAAACGTATACCGAAGATGATCGCACCTGCAGCCGCTACGTTTGCTTCGGGAGATGAGAAACCGTAAAGGATATACTCCAGCTCGCTTCTGTATGCAACGCTGAGTGCGCCCTTGTCCTTCGTCTCAAAATACTGACCATTCAGCATCTTTTCGCTGTATACTGTCTTACCGCCGCCGACCTTATTCGTGGTGGCGCAGGAGAAATTGGAGGTCAGATACTCTGTAACATACAGGGAATCTCTGCCGCCTTCGAATATATCCCCCAGCACCTTCATCATATCGCCTACGGCAGTCATCGCACTGGAAGCCTGCTTAGCCACTGCATCATGATCATCACTGGTGGCGTCTACTTCCATCTTGAAGCCCTCTGTACCTGCACCGCCCATATCGATCGCTTCAAGGGATTCATCCGCTGCATATTCGGAAAAGGTCTTTATGTCTGCAATATCGGAATACTCCATCTTATCGCTTTCACTGTCAGACTCTTTTTCACCTTCGGATTCCTTGTTATCAGGCGCCGCCTCGGAAGCAAAGCTGTTTCCGGGGATGCTGGAGCCTTTTCCGTCAGCGCTGGGCTTTGCAGTGGCGCCGTTTGTGATAGCATCGGCTGCGGAGGAATCATTCTGGTTCTCCTCGCCCTCATCATCTGCGAAAGCCTTGCTCATATCGCATACCGTCTGATATGTAGGATTGCTGCTTATCTTTTCGGGGCAGATAAGCTCGGAAGCACCGTTATCTGTCCATTCAGCGATACCGTCAGGCTTTACAGGAGCATATTCCTCAGATACAAGATGACCCTCCAGATTGCCACGGAAGTCATCCGCATCTGTGTGATATACGGTTCTGTTCTCACGGGCAAACTTCTGAGCAGCTTCCTTAATGCTGTCGGTATATGTGATATTCTTTACCTGATCCTCAGCGGTGATAGCCATATATTCGTGGAACTTATCCTCTTCACCCGGATCATCCGTAAGGAAATTCGAGTACAGCTCGTTACCATCGTCGATAGTAAACACGATCGCATTATCCGAGCTGAGTATCCAGAAGCTTTCTATAGCGATCTTAGCTTTCAGATAATCATCCTTCATATCCTTGAAAGCCGTGCGCAGGGATTCTATTGCCGTAACATCCACCTTGCTTAGAGTTGCAGCCTCATTATCATATAAAAGCTGGCTGCTGTTCTTCTGGGATGTGGTCTGTATGCTGTTTATGGCGTTCTGATACGCTTTGCTCTGAGCCTGTGCCTCTGCAACTACAGAAGCCAGCTGGTCGATATATCCGCCGCTCTTTGTGATCTCTTCAATGATAAGGTACTGCTTGCACACTGCAAGATAGATATCTGCAAGCTTACCTGCTGCAGTCTCGTATTCGGTTTCGGCAGTTTTATACTGCGACTCCACCATAGACTTGACCTGATCACGCATGGTGTCGGTCTGTGACTTCAGGCTTCTTACGCTTTCCTGATTGAATAACATGGTCAGATCAACAAGCTTCGCATCAAGCTCATTTACTTTTTCCTGAGCCTTGTCTTTCTTATCCAGTGTGGTCTGTGAGGGATTATCCGTATCATCAATCTGCGCCTGTATCTGCTCCAGCTCCTTTTCGGCCTCCTCAAGCTCATCCTCGATATCTTCCTTGATGATCTCCATAGCAGCATATTCATACATGAATATCTCATACTGCTGTGCAAACCACTTTGCATCGCTGTCCCCAGAATAGTATTCCGTCACATCCACAACGTCCTTGAAAGCAGGTGAAAGAGCAACACCTACGCAATACATATTGTATGCATTGTCATAGTTCACCTTTCCGTTGGTGAAAAGCTCGGAAGACATATCCGCATAACTCTCCCTGATGCGCGTATATACCTTGTCCAGATACAACGTCTCGGCAGCAAGGGTCAGCGCCTCGCCGAGTTCGTCCTCGGTCTCATTATCAGTGTATGCTTTTGCGTTGATATCAGTATCTGAAAGGCTGTCCATCTTCAGCTCAAGACTGCCTGAAAAAAGCGCCTCGCCATAGTTCGAGAACGCAGCGATCCTTACAGCTGCCTTCTCCATCAGTTCCAGCTGATCGGATATTGCTTTCTCGCAGTCCTTTACCGCAAAACTGGTATCGCCGAGATACTGATACTGTGCGATGATCTTCGTTTTTTCACGGTCGTATACGATATCGAAATCCTTCAGCGAGGCATTCTCCATACGCTTGTTGTTATGGAAGAACACCATCATCAGGGTATACAGATCAATTGCTGCATTGTTTATCGTGTTCAGCTTTCTTTCAAACTCTATCTTCTCGTTCTGCGCATTCGTCATGTTGGGAATATCCTTCATGGCGTTCAGCTTTTCCAGCATACCCAGTGCGAGGTTAACAGGCGCACGGTACTTCATATGCTCCACGATCTGACGCTCCAGAACAGCAGGGTTTGACGCCGCAGAGGTAGCCAGTGCATCAACGGTGATGAAATTACCCTCCGCATTAGCCACAGGCGTTACCACCATGAAATTCTGGTTGTTCTCAAGCGATGCGTTGTTGATAGATGCGCCGATGTCAGAATCGCCTGTTACAGCGGAACCTGCACCGCCGATAAGATCGCTGATGATATCCTGCACCCAGCCCCCGTCAACGCCCTCAATGCCCGAGGAATTCAGCGAGGCTATGTAATACTTGCTCATCTGCTCTGAAAGATCCTCAGAAGACTTGGACGTAGCCATGATGCCATACATATCCTTCAGGACCTTGTCATAGGATGTGAGTCCCGCATTCAGTGCAAGGTTCGTGGTACCTGTAACAGCATCCTTCGCCATCATAATCTTACACAGATCCAGAATGCCGAAGGAAAATGCAAGCACAGGTATCATTATAACGCACAGGAGTATCGTCACCGAGCCTCTGTGCCTTTGTAGAAATTGCAGCATAACAGAATTACCTTCCTTGTCAGACTAAAATGCAATCGTCAGCGCAGCAGACTGCTTACTCCGAGCGGGAGCTTTTCGTGGTCTGTCCTACGCCGAATTTGTTCAGCACATCGTTCAACTTGCCGTCGAGCACCTCTGCATCGAGCTTTGCAACCATCTCACCCACCATGTCGGTGATCCTCACAAGCTCCACAGAATCGCTCACGAACGCGGAATTGAAGGCGGTGATATTGTAATTGCGTCCGCCCATTCCTATCATGCGGAACAGATCAGAAAACACATATCTCTGCCCGAGAAAGACCGTCACAGTATTGGTTGTAGCCCTGACACCGCAGGTATAGCCGTCGCCATCCGTGTGAGTCATAGCGCTGAATCCGTCAGGCAAAGGCACCGTTCCCGAGACCGCCTTGAGATATCCCTTAGTGGGCAGATACTGATTCACCATCACATCAGCGGAATTATCAATGATCTCCTTAATGCCCGTATCAACGGGATTGAAGTAACGGTAAGGATTATGCACGTCCATCGCTGCATTCACTCTGTCCATCTGTTTTGTGTCATCGGAGGATTCATAAAACGGCTCCTCCAGATGCTGATAACCGGGATAGAGTATGCACTTTGAAACATAGGTCGCCATCTGATAAGAGCAATGGTTCAGATACGCCTTCTGAATGTATGTAAGTCCCCAGATGAGCATGAAGAACACCACTACCAGAGTGATAGGATAAACTATCGTAGCCTCCAGCACCAGCGCCGCGCCCTTCTCGGAACGGAGATCTATCTTTTTCATAGGTTTTCACCTCAATAATCTGTTGATATTAAGTCCATGCGCAGGGATGCACGAGCATCCCTGCACAGAAAGACTTAATCAGGCAATTACGAGCCGGGTGTAATGCTGGGCAGATCTGCGCTTGTCATCTGCTCGTTAGCGTCACCCATAAGCTGGTTGAACCAACCGATGATAGCGTCACGGAATACGAAGCCGATAGCGAGAACAGCAACGATAATTACAACAGCGATAATAACTGTATCAGCGCCGCCCTTCTCGGAAGCGAAGTACTCCTTGGCATTCTGCTTAGCCATCTGAGCCTTTACCCAGGCATTGAACATGATCTTCTGCATGAAATTACCTCCCTCCATAGCAGTAATTATGTATGTGAACTCCTAAGAGTTGTCACCTTATCAAAGATTCATATCCATCATGATAGGCACCATTATCATAACAAGAATGCCCACAAAACAGATACCTATAGGCAGGATGAGCTTGGTGGAAGCCGAAGCACCTCTTGCCTTTGCGATGTTCTTCTTTGATGTCCATGCCTCTACGGAAAGCTCCTTCATTACCTGCACCAGCTCACCGGAACCCTTTTCGATGTTCTGGCAGATGATGGAGATGAACTTCTTTATCTCGTTGATCTTGCAGGCGTCCGCAAATTCCTCATAAGCAGCTATCTCGCTGTAGCCGTTATTTATGTTGTGAGAAGCACGCTGCATCTCACGGTAGAACTTTCTGTCGCCCGAGTTTGCAACGGTCTGCCACGCGTCACGCAGCATCATGCCTGAGTTTATCAGCAGCGCAAGCTTTGAAAGCACATTGGGGTAATCCAGAAGAATCTCCTCACGCTGCTTTGCGATCATGCCATCAAGGCGTGCATCGACATAGTATACCAGTACGAATGCGATGACTGCAATTAGCAAAAACAGCACTACCTCTCCTGTCAGCGCACCCACAAAGCATGCCACAGGCAGGAAGAACATCACATAAGTGATCTTCGCAGCCATATTTATCATGTAATTGAACTCCGAATACTGCTTTGAGAAATATTCCTCGATCTTCTGACGGCGCTTACGGTTCTTATCCCTCTGATTGAGCTTCAGCAGCTCCACCACCGCAATGCCGACAACAAAGCAGTCGGACATGAAATAGAAATCCTTGTCAACACCCGCAATGAAAGCTGTATACTTCTTTGCGTATCCGATATATAAACCAATATACACCACGGAGAGGATGATTCCCATCAATAACAGAACTATACCCATAACCTACCTCCGTTACACCTTGATATCGGTGATCTTGTTGCCGATGATGAATGCAATAACGAACATCGCAAGGCCGACAAGCTTTACAAGGATGTTAACCATCTCATTGCTGCCTTCCTGGCTGAAGCCGCTCATCATAGGAACGATGATAAGAGGCATGCACATCATTATGTAAAGCTCGCTCTTCGTGGAGCTTGCCATGGTCTTGATCTCCTGCTCGATCTCGATCTTGTCACAGATGATGGAACGGCTCTCGGAAATGATGGTCTTAACGTTACCGCCACGGCGGTTGGAGAGCATGAACACGTTCGCAAAGCTCTGGATATCCTCAATGCCGCTGCGTGCTCCGAAATCTGCCAGCAGATCCTCAATGTTTATGCCGTTGGCAAGGCCTGTGGAGATGATACCCAGTTCCTTGCAGATATAGCTGTTGTCGCCGTACTGCAGTGCCATATCCTTATGAGCGTCCGCAAAGGAGGATACGATTACCTTACCTGCGGAAACAGAGGAATTGAGCGAATCCAGCATATCCTTGAACTGCAGGGTAAGCTGGTTCTTGATCTTGTCAATCATGAAATTGCGGTATATCTTCTGGGCAAGAATGCCGCATATAACGCCGGCAACCAGATCCACAAGAACATTGCCGAAGAAGATATGAAGCACCACGCAGGCACCGCCGAAGCCGATGGCAAAAGCAATGATCCTGTCTATAGTCTTCATCGTATACTGTGAATAATCATAACGGCGCTCGTCTGCCATCATCATATTGATGGCTGCCCCCTGAACATTAGTTGAACCTTGATTTGTCAAAAATGCTCACGTCCTTTCCTGCTGCTATAAGCTTCTCCGGATACTTCACCGGGTTATCTGTACGAACAAGCCTGCCTACTACCTTCGTTTTGGTGGACAGTTCCTTGTCCTCCACGAATTCAAACAGCGTGTTCAGTCTTATGTTTCCATGCTCGTCGATGCCATCCACCTCGGAGATGGAAAGCGTTTTTCTGGATTTATCCCTCATACGGGAAAGATGCACGATAAGATCCACCGCAGAGGATATCTGCTGCCTGATTGCGGGCAGAGGCAGATTCGCCGCACCTGTAAGCACCATGGTTTCAAGACGGGAGAGCATATCGGTAGCAGAGTTCGCATGTCCCGTGGAAAGAGAACCGTCATGGCCTGTGTTCATCGCCTGCAGCATATCCAGAGCCTCGCCGCCACGGACCTCACCGACAACGATGCGCTCGGGTCTCATACGCAGTGCGGACTTGATAAGATCACGGATGGTAACAGCACCGCTGCCTGCGGAGTTTGCATTTCTCGTCTCAAGACGGACAAGGTTAGGCACTCCTACTATCTGAAGCTCTGCGGAGTCCTCAATGGTGATGACACGCTCATCGGAAGGGATGAAGTTTGAAAGCGCATTCAGGAACGTTGTTTTACCCGAGCCTGTACCACCACTGATGAAAATATTGTACTTAGCCTCAACCAGCTCCTTCAGCAGATCTCGTATCTGCGGAGTTACCGAACCGTAGCGTATCAGCTTATCAAACGTCATAGGATCCTTCGAGAATTTACGGATAGTCACGATAGGACCGTTCAGTGCGATAGGAGGCATAACCACATTTACACGGGAGCCATCCAGCAGACGGGTATCAACGATAGGATTGGACTGGTTTACCTCTCTGCCGACCTTACCAACGATCTTCTGTACGATATCCTCCAGCTTTTCACGGCTCTCGAACACCTTGTCAAGCTTCATCAGGCGGCCGCTCTTCTCGATGAACACATCATCGGGACCGTTTATCATGATCTCCGTCACGTTCTCATCGGAAAGTATCTCATCCAGCAGACCCAGACCACGAATGGAGCTGAACACAGCCTCGATCATCTCATAGCGCTCAGAAAGAGTAAGGAACTCGTTCTGAGTCACACGCTCGACTTCGCCCTCGATATATTCACGGAGCTGATCGTCGTCACAGTCGTTATAGATGGCGTACTGCCTAGCCCCCGCTTTGAGGGAGCTTACTATCTCTTCCTTAGTCATATATCATTACCTCGTGCGGTTTATCTGCCCTGAACAGCAGGGAGCCACAGCTCCAGCTGAGATGCAGTCTCAACGATGTGCTTGGGTGTGTCGTTATATTTCGGGATGCAGCCCAGCAGCTTCACACCTTCGTAAGTGCCGCCCGCACCGTTGAATGCTGCTGTACGGTTCATAACGATGCTGAGCTTCTCGCCGATGGAAGTCTTGTTGCCATTCTTTGCCCTTGCATCTGAAATGCGGATATCCTCGATGAAGCGGCGCAGCTTTGCGTTTGCACAGACATCGTTTGCAGACACCACATACATTCTGTCAGCCTTCTCCTCGACAAGGAGACGATATATCTTATCACCGAAGGAGCCGTCAAGCACCACTGCGTCAAAGGAATCCGCAGAGGAAATGGCGGTATAGACAGCCTTTGCACGGCTCTCATCAAGCTCGCCGTAGTCGAATGCATTCTTGCAGCCGAGCAGGTAGTAAACGCCCGAAGGATCACGGCTCAGCAGGGAAGCTGCCTTTGCGGCAAGATTGGTGTTCTTCTTCTGTGCGGAGATAACGGCAAAGATAAGGTCGCTGAGGTCTCCTCCACGCTCTCCGTCAAACCACTGAGTCATATCGGAATAGCGGTCAAGGCTGAGGTAGGCTACCTTCTTGCCTGCCATTGCAAGCCTTCTCGCAAATGCTGCGGAAACTGTAGTGCAGCCCGAGCCGCCGCCAGCGCCGAAGAAAGCGTATGTCCTGATACCCTCCTCGGAGCGCTTTGAATAGCCCGAGACTTCGGAATAGATGCTGAGGATGTGTTTGTAGACAGCCTCGCCGCTGCTGTATTTGCAGAAGGCTTTTCTGCCCTTGTATTCCTCGCCCATATTCTTGTCCGTAAGTAAGGCGCTGCCTATACCCTCGGGGATGAACAGCTCGTTGTCAGCAAATTCAGCGCCGATAAGCGCTACAAAGCATGCGTTTGCACTGAGTGCAGCAGAAAACTGAGCAGGCTCGCTGATGATGCAGAGCTTGATATCGGGATGACGGGACGCCATATAGTTTCTCAGACGATGACTGTAATCGATGTCAGAAGTAAGCAGAAGCACACTTATTGTTGCCATAACGGACCTCCGATTAATTATATTTTTTCTCATATGCGGTATAATTTTCACGAAATTTTCACAAAAATTTACCTAGATAGTCACATTATATTATACCACCGAACGAGACAGATGTCAACGACATAATACCATTAATTTACAAAATATTACACAAAATTGCCTTTGAATATTCTGCTTTAATATAGTAGCAGTAAAAAAGGAGCAGGCTGTTGAACCTGCTCCTAAAGATATATTCTTAAAGTATCTCAGTTTTGAAATAGCGATAAAGCTCGCCTGCCATCTCCTCCTGCTCCGTCGCGCGGGGATGACCGTTCGTGCCTCTGCCACAGCGCTCGAACACGAAATGTGTAACATCGGGAGAATTTACCTCCGCAACAATCTCATCAAGTGCAGCGTCCCAAGTCGGATCATGACCCAGCACCGTGAGTATCAGCACGAACTTCGCTGCGGGATACTTCTCACGCAGGTCGTTCAGCATGCGGATGTAGTTATCCTTCCACATGCGGCGGTATTCGGGCTGCTTGATGCGTTCAGGCTCGGGGTTGTGGTCGTTCTGACCGATAGCGATGATGACCGCATCGGGCGTAAAGCGGCTGAAATCCCAGTCCTTGCGGGGCTTGTAGGGGCTGTACTGCATCTTATCGTAGCAGCTCAGCATTCCCGTAAGCTGATCGGAGCAGAAATAACCTGTGCCATCCAGCAGAGCGATTCCGCCCTGACCCATTATATGAGCCTCGGCATTCAGCTTTCTTGCCAGCATCGCAGCATAGCTGAAATGAGAGTTGTCGAACTGACTGTGATGCGCAGGATCGCACTGACCCTCATAACCGAGAGCCTCTGTCACCTCGCCTGCGGTAACGCTGTCGCCATACACCTCAAGCTTGTAATCATACTTATGTTCCGGATTGCGGACGCTTGCGCCCTCGTCGATCACGATACCCGAAAACTCAACATAGTTTGCAGCAGCCATTCGCTTGTAGATACGCAGAGTATGCTCCTTGTCCTCGAGGTCCTCAGCCAGCATCCAGAGCTTGTCCTCGCAATCCTCGCCGAGGTCGAGGGTCACCATTCTGCCGTCCACCTGAGCGCCCATGTAGGTGTGATCCTGCATCCTGATATTCTTGATGACCATGCCGACGGATGTTCCCGTAAACACGGTGTCTATGTAGGAGTATGGCCAGATAAGAACAGGTCTCTTCGGGTCGTCAAAGTCGATTCGTCCTACGAACTGGAATGCGCCGCTGTCTGCGGGAATGAGCTTCTTGTTTTCGGGAATTGTGTACGCCATGATGATGTTCCTTTCGTGTAATGATATGTGTAGGGGCGAACGATGTTCGCACCTACGTTATTACTTATCGTCCTTCAGGTCGATATCGTTATCCGCCACATAGCGGATAGCCTTCACAATAAGCTGCGCCTTGGAGATATCATGCTCCTTTGCATAGCTGTCGATGAACTCAAAATCGGCAGGCTTGACACATACTTTCAATTGCTTATAATGAGTGCTGCTGTACTTGTTATTTGCTTTTATTTTAGCAGCACTGTTTTTATTCTTTTCATCCATGTGTTCACCTGCTTTTAATAAGAATTATACAAACATTCACACAATGGTACAATTGTATTTTGTCAATATTGGCTCTATACAATTGTACTATTGTATGATATAATATATTCAAATAAAATAAAAAGGAGACCGCCCATGTATCAAACACTGACCGATCTATATAATGGCAAGATCCAACCGTTCTCTCTGAATCCTGACAACGATGCGGATTTCCGCCTTGCGTACAAGGATTACTGCCGAAATTTCCGCGAAATATCCGAGCTCGTGGGAAAGCAGCACGACGAGCAGATGAACGAGCTTGCCAACTCTGTTATGCAGCTCACCGCCGAGCAAGAGCGCATTCTCTTCTGCGAGGGCTTCAGACTTGGCATGAAGCTTGCCGCCGAGTGCTTTTTCTCAAACGGAGAGCAGGATGGAAATGATCTCGTTTGAAAGCAGGAAACCCTCTGCCGTGAGAGAAAGCCTGCCGTTTTCGATGCTGTAATATTGCTTCGGAATGCGCTTCAGAGCCGCTTCACGGGGTCGCCACAGCTCTTCGGGGATGCCCTCGGAAAGGCGCAGACCCAGCATGAAGCGCTCCTCGACAGGGTCGGGAGCTTCTTCCGTAAGCTGCTCCACCTGTCTTTCGGCACAGAGGAAAGCGTCAAGGTCTCTCGCCACGCCGAAGCGACGTCCATCAAGGAAAGAATGCGCCGCAGGGCCTATGCCGAGATACTCCTCAGCGTGCCAGTATTTCAGATTATGGCGGCATTCGCAGCCGTCCTTTGCAAAGTTGCTTATCTCATACTGATGAAAGCCGTGCTGTGCAAGAGTCTGCACAGTCTGGATGTACATATCCGCAGTGTCGTCCTCATCGGGAAGCATGGGAGTATTCCGCCCGAAAGGAGTGTTCTGCTCCACCTTCAGCATATACGCCGAGATATGCGTCACAGGCAGCTCCGCCATGCGTGAGAGCGTTTCGGAAAGGCTCTCTGCCGTCTGATGAGGAATTCCCAGCATCAGGTCAGCCGAGATATCAGAAAAGCCTGCCTTTTTCGCACGGAGTATCGCTTGTTCCGCCGTGTCACGGTCGTGCCGCCTGCCTAACGCCTGCAACTCGTTGTCGCAAAGGCTCTGCACGCCCACAGAGATGCGGTTCACGCCTGCTTTAAGCAGCGCTTCAAGAGCCTCGGCCGTCATCTCACAAGGATTAGCCTCGGCCGTTATCTCTGCGCCCTCTGCTATATCCGCAGCTCTCAGCATCTCGCCGAGGTACGGTGCAAGAAGTATCGGAGTTCCTCCGCCGAAATAAACGGTGTCAAACCTGCCGCCATACGCCTGTATATTGCGGATGACAGCGTCAGTATATCTCTGCGCAAACCCATCCTCCAAAGCAACGGAATAGAAATCGCAGTAAAGGCACTTCCTGCGGCAGAACGGAATGTGGATGTATAGTCCCTTCGGGACTTTTGAGTGAGGAGTGAGGAATGAGGAATGAGGAATGATGGTGTTCGCTTCGCTCACGGATCTAAATAACGGCTCCGCCGTAATTCTTGTCAAGTTTGTAATTACGCTTGCATATCACATAGCGAGCAAAAATCGAAATCAGCGGCGTAGCCGCACCTAAACTCCTCACTCCTAACTCCTAACTCCTAACTATTTTATTCGTCCTCTAATTTAAGCACCGACATGAACGCCTCCTGCGGCACCTCTACCGTACCGAAGGCTCTCATGCGCTTCTTACCTTCCTTCTGCTTCTCGAGCAGCTTCTTCTTTCGTGTGATATCACCGCCGTAGCACTTTGCAAGCACGTCCTTGCGCATTGCCTTGATGGTCTCTCGTGCGATTATCTTGCCGCCGACTGCCGCCTGAATGGGGATCTCGAACAGCTGACGGGGAATGTGTATCTTCAGCTTCTCAGCCATCTTTCTTGCTCTCTCATAAGCCTTCTCGCTGTGAACGATAAAGCTCAGTGCGTCGATGATATCGCCGTTTAAGAGGATATCCAGCTTCACAAGCTTCGAGGGTGCAAAGCCGAGCATCTCGTAATCGTAGCTTGCATAGCCACGGGTGCGGGATTTCAGCACGTCGAAGAAGTCGTACACTATCTCGTTCAGCGGCAGCTCATAGTGCAGGTCTACTCTCGTTTCGTCGATATACTTCATGTCACGGAATACGCCACGCCTGTTCTGGCAGAGCTCCATGATATTTCCCACATAGTCCGAGGGCGCATAGACGTGCGCATTCACCATCGGCTCATACGCCTGTGCGATGGTGCCTGGGTCGGGATAGTTCGTGGGGTTGTCTATCATCACGGTGGAGCCGTCTGTCAGCTCTATTTTGTAAACAACCGACGGTGCGGTGGTGATGATATCAAGGTTATATTCACGCTCGATGCGCTCCTGGATTATCTCCATGTGCAGCAGTCCGAGGAAGCCGCAGCGGAAGCCGAAGCCGAGAGCAATGGAGGTCTCAGGCTCGAATGTAAGGGAAGCGTCGTTCAGCTGAAGCTTTTCCAGCGCCTCTCTGAGGTCAACGTACTTTGCGCCGTCTGCAGGGTAGATACCGCTGAACACCATCGGGTTAACGTCACGGTAGCCTGCCAGCGGCTCTGCAGCGGGTCTTTCAACGGATGTTACGGTGTCACCGACCTTCGTATCACCGATGGACTTGATAGATGCTGCGATGTAGCCTACCTCGCCTGCAAGAAGCTCCTTGCAAGGTACAAGCTCTGTAGCGCCCATGTAGCCTACTTCAACAACAGTGAACTCAGCGCCGCTTGCCATCATGCGTATCTTATCGCCTGCCCTAACGGAGCCTTCCTTCACTCGGATATATACGATAACACCCTTGTAGCTGTCGTAATAGCTATCGAAGATAAGCGCCTTCAGAGGTGCCTCGGGGTCGCCCTCAGGCGCAGGAACAGCCTCCACTATGCGCTCCATAACCGCATGGATGTTAATGCCCATCTTAGCGGATATCTCGGGAGCGTCCATAGCCTCAATGCCGATGACGTTCTCTATCTCCTCCTTGACCACCTCGGGTCTTGCGGAAGGCAGGTCTATCTTGTTTACGATGGGAACCACCTCAAGGTCGTTCTCCACTGCAAGATATGTGTTAGCAAGGGTCTGAGCCTCAATGCCCTGAGAAGCGTCCACTATGAGCAGCGCACCCTCGCAGGCTACAAGAGAACGGGATACCTCGTAATTAAAGTCCACATGACCGGGAGTATCGATGAGGTTAAAGATGTAATCCTCGCCGTTGTCCGCACGATACTTGAGTCTTACCGCTCTCGCCTTGATGGTGATGCCACGCTCACGCTCGATATCCATGTTATCGAGCAGCTGCTCCTCCATGTCACGCTTTGCCACCGTCTCGGTCTGCTCGAGAATGCGGTCGGCAAGGGTGGATTTGCCGTGGTCGATATGAGCAATGATGCTGAAATTTCTGATTTTGGAAAGATAGCTGGTGTCTGCCATTTCTTTGTCCCTTTCGATTTATATGTTAGTGCGCTGCGTGATCGCTTTGCGATTACTGGTCTTCAATGTATTCTGTATCGAGATGCCACTCGAGCTTTTCAAGCTTTTCTAAGAACTGCTCTGCTGTCATGCCGTCAGGAAGCTTGAAACGATAGTATCTGTCCTCCTTCAGCAGCTGCCGCACAACGTACAGGTCGTTCTTGCGGGATGTGGCACTCTCCTCATAGTCACGCAGAGGAGCGAACACGCCGTACTGACCCTCTAAACGATACAGCACGAACTCATCAAACTGGAACACTATAAGTCCGTTGCCCTCGTGCAGCTTCTTTACAGTCACCTGCTCCATATCGAGAGCAGTCTCGTTCAGGATGAAGTACACCTCGGGAACGTGCGCAAAATGTGCGTCCTCATGGGCTGAGCCTACTTCCTCATAATCAGCGGCGTTGAACAGGAAGTCCTCGCCGTAGATGTAGTAGGTGCTTGATGGGTTCTGATAGCAATGCACGATGTTGTATATATCTATGCCATCGTACTTCTCGTAAAGAGTATCGGTTGGCGTGTAGAAAACTCCTGCCACCCACTTTATGCCCAGTGCGAAAAGTCCCACACAGGTGAGTGTTATCACCAGTGGCAGCACACGGAAGAGATTTTCCTTCCATTTCGGCATGCCCTCGTATTCGTTTACGACATTATCCTGAAGCTCTTCGGTCTGCTCCTCGGAAACATCAGATGTTTCATCTATGATATCCTTTTCGTTGTCGCTCATATTATCCTCGTCTGCATAAAATAAAGTTATCATAATATTATAGCATGAACCAACCGCAAATTGCAAGGGGTAAAGCAAATTTTTAGCGCTTATCTATCAGTTCCGCTTCGGTTCTCTCCATGTTCTGCTGCATATCCTCTGTATCAAGATAGTCTTCCACATACTGCTTTTTCAGCAGCTCTCTCGGGATGTAGTCGTTGTATTTGCCGCATATCTCACAATTATCGGGTATGGAGAAAGTATACTTGTCCGCACCGTTCTCACGAATGAAGCTGAGTGCCTTGCAAAGCTCATCCATGCCACGCAAAGTGCGCACCTCTATGCATACAGGGAAGTATCTGCTGAGCCACACATCCGCATCAAAGCCCTGCTGACGAAGCGCATAGCACAGCGCCATAGCCGCTCTTGTGCCGAGGAACTCGAACACCGCAAAGCTGGTTTCGGTCAGCGGAATGACACTGCCCTTTCCTGCGAGGCCTGCCGTCCTGCACGCCTTGCGGATATCATTCAGACGATTCTGCGCAGCTTCATCAAGAAACGCATACTGCTCATCCGAACGCAGCACATCCCGTATCTGCTTCATCACCTTTGTGTGGACATATTCGTTGCCCGTATCCTGCCACATATTCGCAGAGATGCCTGGTATCTTCTTTACTAAAATGCGGCGTTCCTGCTTATCAAGCTCCGTTACCTCCCACGCCTGACCCGCAAGGGCAAACTGCGCCCCTTCAGGAAACGGCGATTGCACCGTGCCTATCTCCTCACCATTGCAGCGCACGGAGTATTCATCAGGCACAGAGAACACTGCAAGGAACTCGTAGTTATTTACCGCAGCCTCTCCCTTTTCGCCCACCAGCAGACCGCCGTCCTCACAGCGCTCTATCTGACCATTCTTCAGCATATACCGCAGCAGCGTCAGGTAGTCCTCCTGAGAGACATGCTTGAACGCTCCCAGCGTAAGGATATACGCCGCAAGCTGCTTTGGCTGCGCACTGCCGCTTGACGCAAGATAGCTCATAGTCTGATGATAAAGCAGGCTGTACGGCAGCTTCGGCAGATACATCGGCTCTATCCAGCGCTCCCTTGTGTAGAGCAGGATCATCGCAACACATGCTACGAAGTCCCAGTTCACTTCCTTGTAGAACTCCTGCGGTGGCAGGCTCATGTCGTGACGGAAAGCGAAACGCATCTCCGCTGTGCCGCCTCTTCTGCCTGTTCTGCCGAGTCTCTGCACAAGTCCCGAGACCGTCAGCGGACAGCCTGTCTGCACGATCCGTTCAAGGTGTCCGAGATCTATACCGAGTTCGAGTGTCACCGTAGCACCCGTGCAGACGGGCAGCTCCGAGGACTTCATCCTCTGCTCGGTGAACTCCCTCAGCGCAGGCGAGATATTCGCATGATGCACGAGATAACAATCATTACCGTGACGCTGCTCGCTGATGCGCTTCATGTGCGCTATGCTCTCCTCTACCTCTCCCTTGCTGTTGGAGAAAAGGATGCACCGCCTGCCTGCAGTACTCTCATACAGATACGAATAGTAATTTTCAAGCAGAATTTTACTGTCGGTATTAGGGATTTTCTGTTTTATCGGGAAGAATCTCACCGAAAGACGTATGCTTCTGCCCTTTTCCTGTGTGATGGGAGTAATGCACCCCCTGCCTGTTCCTGTGCAGAGCCAGCGCTCTGCGTTGGCAGGCTCGCCGAGAGTTGCCGAGAGTCCTATCCTCCTCGGGTGGAAACCGATGAGCCTTGCAAGCCTCTCCAGCAGGCAGCTCAGCTGCACACCTCGGTCGTTGTCCATGAAATAATGCACCTCATCAATAATGATGAAGCGCAGATCCGAAAACAGCCTGTACGCTCCACCGGAGTTTCGCATCAGCATGCTCTCGAGGGATTCCGGAGTTGTCTGAATAACTCCCTGCGGACGCTTCAGCACACGCTTCTTAGCAGCCTGAGATGCGTCTCCGTGCCATTTGGTGACAGGAATGTCAGCCTCCTCAAGCAGACCCTCAAGGCGCTCGAACTGATCGTTGATAAGAGCCTTCAGCGGTGAAAGATACAGCACTCCCACACTGGCGCTGGGATTCTCCCACAGGCAGGTCAGCACAGGCAGAAAAGCCGCCTCCGTCTTGCCGCTTGCAGTACCCGAACAGAGCAGCAGGTTTTCGTCAGTATCAAACACAGCCTCCGCAGCCTTTATCTGAATAGGGCGCAATTCCTCCCATTTATTACGATAGATATAATCCTGAATGAACGGAGCATAGCGATAAAATGTACTCATTATCAACACCTCAGACTACATGATCATCAAAGCGTTCGTCCGCTTTCCGAAGGAAACTGCCGACCCTCTGTCGGCAGAGGATGAACGCAGAGTTGAAGGCGAAGCCTTCAATTCATACTCATATCAACACCTCAGACTATCTCTGTTTGCTTGCGTATGCAGGTATGGGCGACCATCGGCCGCCCTGTTATTTATTACAGATCAAAATTCTCAAAGCCGAGAGTAGAAAGGTCGGTGACCTCCTCAAAGGCAACACCCTGCTGCTGAGTTTCTGCCACAGGGAGAACGGGCTTTGCTGTCTCCTCACCCATCAACTGAGCGATGGATCTGTCCGGATTCTGCATAGCCATGTTAAGCAGCTCCACAAAATCCCTTATCATCTCACGGGGAGTCATGTTCTGCTCTGCACCCACTCTGCTGAATTCCGCCTTGATGAAAGAGATGCGGTCGTCAAGAGTGATGCGGGGGGTGTAATCATAAAGCTGACCGTGGATGTCCGCAAGCTTTTCGGTAAGCACGGTAAGCTCCTCGTAGGTAAGCGGCTGCAGCTTTATGATGGGAGCCAGCAGATCGTGAGTCTCATCAGTGGCAAATCTGCCTCTTTCGAGCCTTGAACGCAGCGCCTCGTAGCTGAACACACCACGCCTTGTATCCTCGATACACTGGGGCGTTCCGCCCATGATTATACCGAGGTGCGAAGCCTTGCCCTGGAGCACATCGTTGTACATCATGAGTATCTTCTCATAGTTGTACTGACGTGTGACGGAATGCGGTATCTTCATGATATTCACAAGCTCGTCTATCATGATGACAAAGCCCTTGTAGCCTGCGCTGACAAAGAACGCTGTAAGTATCTTGATATAATCGTACCAGTTGTCGTCCGTGATGATGGTATCCACGCCGATGTCACGCTTTGCGTCGGTGCGTGTAGCGTACTCGCCTCTCAGCCAGCGGATGACGCAGTTCTTCTTCTCCTCATCACCTTCTGTGCAGGCACGGTGGTATATATCCAGCGCCTTAGCGAAATCAAAGCCATGCACCATATCACGCAGGTCGTTTATCTTCAGGTGGATAGCACGCTCCACCGCCTCGTTGAAGCCGCTGTCGGATGGCGCCATGCCATTTTCGATAAGACCGTTGCGGATGCCTGTCAGCCACTTCTCCAGCACAAGGGATATTGCGCCGCCGTCGGGCTTCGTGCGCACAGAGAGATTCCGCATAAGCTCCCTGTAGGTGGCAAGACCCTGTCCCTTGCTGCCCATGAGACGACGCTCGGGCGAGAGGTCAGCGTCAGCGGTGACAAAGCCTCTGTCCATCACATGGCTTCGCATGGTCTGCAGGAGAAAGCTCTTGCCGCTGCCGTAGCGACCCACGATAAAGCGGAAGAACGCACCGCCCTGCTCGGTGATATCCACATCATGCAGCAGAGCGTTTATCTCAGCAGTACGACCCACTGCGATATATCCGAGACCCGTTCTCGGCACAACACCGCCCTTTAAGGCGTTTATCACGCTTGACGCTATGCGCTTTGGTATTTTCATGACAGCGCTCCTCCTTTTTTATTGATGATACGATGCTAATGAATATTGAACGGAGAATAACGAATAATGAATAATTATTGTGGTCGCCTGCGGCGACGTATTTTAAATAATCGGCAAAGCCGCACCGATTTTATTCATTTTTCAATATTCATTATTCATTTGAGCGTAGCGACATATCCCTCTTTGTAGTCACATTATATCGCAGGTGTTGCCTCACACCTCCACATCCGCCTCGTAATCCACGTCCTCCATGCCGAAACCGAACAGCTCGTAGAAATCGCTCCAGTAGCCGTCGATATCGGTGAAGTCCTTGAAATTCTCGCTGTCCAGCTTCTCCCAGATATCGCTCACCTCGGATTGGATATCCTCTGTCATTTCGAGGTCGTCAAGGCGTATCATGCCCTGCTCGTCCACAACAGGCTCGCCTGCATACAGCTTCTGGGCAAACAGACGGTACATCTGCTCGATACAGCCCTCATGCACACCCTTCGCCTTCATCACCTTATAAAGGATGGAGATGTACAGCGGAACTATCGGGATAGCCGCACTGGACTGTGTGACCAGAGCCTTGTTGACGGAGATGTACGCCTTTATGCCGCTGTCCTTGTATTTCTCGGAGAGCTTGTTTGCGGTCTCGTACAGATGTGCCTTTGCACGTCCGATGGAGCCTTCAAAGTACATAGGATGAGTGAGCTTCGGGCCGATGTAGGAATATGCAACGGTAACAGCATTGTCCTCTATAGCATCAGCCGCCTTGAGAGCGTCTATCCAGGCTTCCCAGTCCTCGCCGCCCATTACCTTAACGGTGTGAGCGATCTCCTCCTCGGTGGCAGGCTCGATGGTTATCTCGGAAACAGTGTTGTTTCTGAGGTCGATGGTCTTGTTGGTGTAGCTTTCGCCCGTTGTTTTGAGTACGGAGCTGTAAACGGTCTCGCCCACTGCTCTTCTCGGAGCAGCCATGCTGTACACCACCATATCCACCTTGCCGAGGTCGGACTTGATGATGTCGATGACCTCCTTCTTGCACTCATCGGAGAAGCCGTCAGCGTTCACGGTCTTGGCATACAGACCGTCTGCCTTCGCAAACTTCTCGAAAGCCTGTGTGTTGTACCAGCCGGAGGTGGCTGTCTTGTTGCCCTGAGCAGGTCTGTCAAAGATAACGCCGATAGTCGCAGCGCCGCAGGAATACGCCGCAGAAATGCGGCTGGCAAGGCCATAACCCATGGATGCGCCGATGACCAGCACCTTCTTAGGGCCGTTCTTTGTTTCAGGCTGAGCCTTCACATATTCTATCTGCTTCTTCACAACAGCTTCACATCCAACGGGATGAGCAGTTGTGCATATAAATCCTCTTACCTTAGGTTTAACTATCATTCTGAAATACTCCTTTCATACTCATAAAAATGCGTACCATTTTATTTTACCATATTATTCATTATTAATCAAGTGTAATTTCGGGACAGATTAAGATTTTTTCGTCAAAGGTGCATGTGTAGTCGCTTTTGTTCATTGGAAACAGAACAAAAAGACCACCCATAACAGGCGGTCTCTGCTTATTGTAAGAATCTGATTTCAGGCGAACGAGGAAGCGCCAGATGCCAGGAACCCACAATGCGGCTAGGCTTTGTGCCTGCCGCATTGTGGAGTGACGACGCAGATGGTGTTTTATCGTCAGCCTGAGACCGCCCATAACAGGCGGTCTTGATCTATTTGTGATATTTGGAATTGTTGAGTATGGAAAACGCTCTGTAGACCTGCTCCATCAGCATCACTCTTGCAAGGCTGTGCGGAAAGGTCATGGGAGACATCGAGATACGCAGATCTGCGCTCTTCTTCAGCCCCTCGTCCAGACCGTGCGAGCTGCCCACCACAAAGTTCACCGTGCTTATGCCACGGTTACCGATATCCCTGAGCTTCTCAGCGAGCTGCTCACTGGAGATGGTCTTGCCCTCGATGCACATGGCAACAGTGAAGGAGGATGGCTTGATGCAGTCACGGATGCGCTCAGCCTCCTGCGAAAGTGCCTTTGCTATTTGCGTATCATTCGGGTCCTGCGGTAGGTCCACAGGATTCGGCTCGAACACCTTCGCCGTAACGAAAGCGCCCATGCGCTTCATGTACTCTGCGCAGGCTTCACGGTACCAGCTCTCCTTGAGCTTTCCCATGGCTATGAAATTTACGTTCATCTTATCTCCTGAAAACGCTGTTCTTTTTCTTCTTTTTTGTAGGAGCCATGGTCATCTTGCGGCGCTTGTTCATCTCCGAAACACGCTGATTGTGCTGCTTTCTGATGATGCTTGTAAAGATAGCAAGCACAATAAGTATTCCCAGCGCTGCAACCAGCAGCTTAAACTGCGTGGTGGAGATCACTTCCTGTATCTTCTCCTTGTAGTACTCCGTCATATCCAGCTCAACGTGCTTTTCCGTGATGAGCGGTATGTTCGCCAGTACCTCTCCGTTAAGCTTCAGACGGAGATTTGCAACAGGCAGAGCAGTCTCCACGGGTGCTTCAAGGATGACATCATTGATATCCACCTTGCCGTCATCGTTGATGTCCTCTGCAACGATAACAGGCTCTAAGATGCGCTGGATGGTGGAGCGGTCAAGGCTCTTCGGCAGCAGAGTGTAGTATTCCTCAGTTACGATTATTCCTACGGTGTCAGCGTCCTTCCCCTTGTCCACAGCAACCTGAGTTATCTGTTCGTTCTTTTCGAGAACCTTTGTGTACTCGAACTCGGAAAACGCCCAGTCATAAAGCTTGATGTGATCCACCACGGAAAGCTGCTCCGCAATGTGAGTGCCGTCCTCATTGAAATACGGCGCACCCATGGAAACGATGATGTAGTGGAAGCCGTCCCTCTCCGCAGTAGTAACAAGGCAACGATAGCCGTATTCATACACGGAGGTGTCATACAGACCGTTCTCCTGTGGGAAGTACATATAGTCGATGCTGCCTGTCTTTACACCGTGAACACCCTCGTAGTAGTAATCGCTGGTGGTCTTCATCATGGCGTTGGTGTGAGATACGAAATAGCCGTCAGGATTGGCGTCATTCGGCGGCATTTCATAGGAGTAAGTATCGCATATCTCCATGAAACGGGGATAGTTGTCGATAGCGTACTTCGTGATGAGGTACATATCGTACGGAGTGGTGTAGTTGTTGGGATCGAACAGACCATGGGGATTTGTGAAGTTCGTATTCTTGCAGCCTATCTCCTTAGCCTTGTCGTTCATCATCTGCACGAAGTTCGGGATGCTCTCACCGCCGAGGTTATATGCAAGGATGTTCGCTGCCTCGCAGGAGGAGGGCAGCATCAGCGCATACAACAGATCCATGTAGGTGATGTTTGTCTGTCTGGGCTCGATAGCCGCATCAGAAGCGCCCCAGAAATTAGGGTTGTCCTCCCAGAACTCGTTGAAGGCTGTATATGGAACCAGAACAAAGGAGTTGAAATCCTTGATCTCCTCCAGCGATACAAGACAGGTCATTATCTTGGTGAGCGATGCAGGATACATCTTCTTATCCGCATTCTTGGACACAACAACGATATCGGTATCGGTATTCACCATATAAACGCCCTGACTGTTCAGCTCGAAATTCGGCGTGAACGTTGCAGAAGCGTGCAGAAACGGCGCAAAAGTCGTCAATAGTAAAATAATCGACAGAAATAATGAGAATTTTTTTGCTTTTCGCATATAGACAAATCCCCCTTAATGAGTTATTATATATATTAGGCGTTTATTATCCCCATGTAACCTATATTACATTATATCAAATCTGACACGGGATTGTAAAGACCTTTTGCAAATTTGTAACCAATTTGTTAATTATTGCACGAAAACAAGGAAACACTTTTTATGATCTACATAACAGGCGATATCCACGGCGATTTCGAGCGCTTTAAAGACCCTATGCTGCGAAAGCTGAAGAAGCAGGATGCGCTCATAATCTGCGGAGATTTCGGATTTATCTGGGACGGCAGCCCCAAGGAAAAAAAGCTGCTTAAAAAGATTGGCAGGCTGCGCTGCAATGTGCTTTTCGTGGAAGGCTCGCATGAAAATTACGATCTCCTTGAGGAATACGAGGTGAGCGAGTGGTGCGGCGGCAAGACAAGGCAAATTAGCGGCAGGCTTAGGCAGCTGATGCGAGGTCAGGTGTATGAGATCGCCGAAAAGACAGTATTTGCATTCGGCGGCGGTCAGAGCGACGACAGCATGGAGCTTACCGAGGGTCAGAACTGGTGGCAGCGGGAGATGCCAAGCGCCGAGGAGCTATCCGAGGGCATGGAGAATCTCACTAAAGCGGGCAACAAGGTGGATCTTGTGGTAACATACGAGCCGCCCGCAAAGCTGCACGATTTTATCAACGGCAGTACAGACGCCAGCGTAAACAGCGTCAATACATATCTGAACGAGGTCTACGAAAAGACGGAGTTCGGCAAATGGTTCTTCGGAAAGCTGCATCTGAACAAGCTGATTCCCCCGAAGTATCATGCAGTCTACGACAAGATAGTCGTAGCCGACAGCACTAAGATCAAAAAGAAGAAAAAAACAAAGAAAGCAGAGGAAAAATAATATGGCAGAACTGAAGTTTGAGATCACTAAGGAGCTGGGCGTTATCTCCGAAAACGCAAAGGGCTGGACAAAGGAGCTGAATCTCGTAAGCTGGAACGACAACGCTCCCAAGTTCGATATCCGTGAGTGGTCCCCTGATCATACTCGCATGAGCAAAGGTATAACCCTCACCGAAGAGGAGATGGCACAGCTTGTTGAGCTGTTCAATGCCCGTGATGAGGAAGATTCCTTCGAGTGATATCGCAAACAAAACGCAGGGCGGATCTAATATCCGCCCTTTTAATTTTGCAGCACATAAGGGGCAGGATATTCCTGCCCCTTTATCGTTATTCCTTAACAACTCGCACATCAAGCTGATCGAAAGGAATGGAGATGTTGTTCTCGATAAATGCCTTGCGCACCTGCTCGATCGTGGAGAAGTACACATCCCAGTAATCCTCAGTTCTGCACCAGGGACGGGTCGCAATAATTATTGCACTCGCACCGTGCTCCAGCATTCTTACAGTGGGAACAGGATCCTTCAGCACCTTGTCGTTAGCCTTTAGTACGTCAAGGATGACCTGCTGAGCATGCTCGTAGTCATCCTCATAAGCGATAGAGAAGGTGAGGTCCACACGTCTCGTGTCGTTTGCGGAGTTGTTGATGACAGTCGCAGTAGCTGCCTGGCTGTTCGGGATGATTATACCCTGATTAGAAGCGCTGTCAAGCCTTGTGTGCAGGATAGCTATCTGAGATACGGTACCCTCAACGCCGTTCACGATGATATAATCACCTATCTTGAAGGGCTTTGTCAGCATCAGGATGAAGCCGCCTGCAACGTTGGAAAGACTGTCCTGCAGTGCAAGACCTATGGCAACACCTGCCGTACCTACAACGGTGATAACAGAGGTGGTGGGTATTCCGATGATGGAAAGTACCACGATGAAAAGCAATACATACAGTATTATTTTCACGCACTGCTTTACGAACTTTGCAACTGTGATGTCTGTCTTTGCACGCTCCATACCTTTTGCAATGAGCTTTACGCTCAGTTTGCACAGCAGCAAGCCGACGATCAGCACGATGATGGCCAGAAGAATAGTGGGAATAGCGTTCAGAACGCCTCTGCCAAGATCCGTGAAGAACTGACCGATAGCGGACATAGCCTCCTCAGGACGCTCTGCAAGCTCGTGAAGTGCATCATTTATAGTGGTCTCCGCTACCTCGGCGGTAGCGGATGCTGTGGAAAGAATTGCTCGGGATATCATTTAATAAGTGCCTCCAGTTCGGTAACTGCGGTGTCAGCGTCGCTCTCACGCACAACAACGGAGATCTCGTCAACACCTGTGGTAACAAGGAGTATCATAGCCTCGATGCGGTTAAGCACAGAGAACACCTTTGCGGCAAAGCCTGCCTGATGCTCCATCTCGGCGGTCTTGATGAGTATCTTGCGGTTGCCCGAGTTTATCATAGGCTTGATGGAATGCTTGTCTGCCAGCTCCTTTGCGGCAATGAGAAGCTTGCCCATGTCGTCGTCGCTGAGAGTAAAGCCGAAGCCAAAGCGCTCGGACATAGGTGCAGTCATGGAGATCATATCAATATTGATATCAGCCGCAGCAACAGCAGCCAGTGTATCCTCCATGATGGTCTTGTACAGGGGAACGTTGTTGAAGGTAACAACGGAAATGTTTTCGGTAACTGTGATACTCATGATTTCCTCCTTGTAATGATTATTGTCTGTTTTATGTAAGCTTAATCAGCCCTCTTTGATAAGATCGGACATAGCGTAAAGTCCTGCGGGCTTACCTGCAAGGAACACTGCGGCATTTACGGAGCCTACAGCGAAAACTTCCTTAGAATGAGCAGAGTGCGACAGAGTGATGACCTCGTCACGGCCTGCAAAGATGATATCGTGATCGCCGACGATGGTGCCGCCACGGATAGCGTGCATGCCGATCTCATCAGCGCCACGCTCCTTGCGGACATTGTGACGATCATATACAAAGCGCTTGCTGTTGCCCAGCTCCTCGTTGATGGCTTCGCCTATCATAATGGCGGTGCCTGAGGGAGCGTCTTTCTTTAAATTGTGATGCTTCTCCACGATCTCGATATCGAACTGTCCGCCGAGTATCTGCGTAGCCTTTCTTGCAAGCTCCACCAGCAGGTTGATACCGAGCGACATATTGAATGTGAAGAACACGGGGATCTGTGCGGATGCTGCAGTGATCTGCGCACGCTCCTCATCGGTGTAGCCTGTTGTGGCAAGCACCAACGGCACATTGTTCATCTTGCCGTAGGAAAGCAGATCGGGCAGTGCGGAGGGGTGAGAGAAATCTATGATAACATCAGGCTTCTCGGGCATATCGAACACCTTTGTATACACGGGGAAATCCGCATATTGCTGTCCGCAGAGATCGATACCTGCACACACCTCGCAGTCGCTTCTGCCTGCAATAATGCCTGCAATAACACGGCCCATCTTGCCGCAGGCGCCCGTAATGGCGATCTTTGTCATGTTGAACGTCCTTTCGTTTTACAAATCAGGGACACAGTATTCTGTGTCCCTGCACAATCATTTGCTTATTTTACAGCGCCGACCAGTCCCAGCGCATCCATCTCAGCCTTCAGCACAGCAACCTGCGCTTCGGTCATGGAGCAGAGGGGCAGTCTGCACTCGCCTGCCTTGAAGCCCATGATGTTCAGAGCTTCCTTCGCAGGGATGGGGTTTACATCCATGAAGAGAGCCTTCTCAAATGCAAGGATCTTCTTCTGGATTGCGAGAGCCTCCTCACGCTTGCCCTCGAGGAACAGCATAACTTCATCGTGCTTTTCCTTAGGCATGCAGTTGGAAGTAACGGAGATAACGCCCTTGCCGCCGAATGCGAGACAAGCAAGGACCTCGTCGTCGTTGCCGCTGTAGATGTCAAGATCGGTGTAAGCAGCGATCTGCATCATGAGGCTCATATTGCCGCTTGCTTCCTTTGTGGCAACGATGTTCTTGTGCTGAGCGCACTCCTTGTAGCAGTCGATGGAGATGCCCATTCCTGTACGTCCGGGAACATTATACAGCACGATCGGGATATCCACGCTGTCAGCGATGGTGAGGAAGTGCTTTGCAAGACCTCTCTGGGAAGCCTTGTTGTAGTAAGGTGTGACCTGCAGCAGAGCGTCAGCGCCCACCTTCTGAGCCTCCTTGGAAAGCTCAACGGCGTAGCCTGTATCGTTACTGCCTGTACCTGCGATGATGGGGATACGCTTAGCAGCACGCTCCACAGCGAAGCGAATGCACTCAACATGCTCCTCATCTGTCATTGTGGAGGCCTCGCCTGTTGTACCGCATACAACAAGAGCGTCGATGCCGCCTGCTATCTGGAAATCGATCATTCTGCCGAACTCCTCGTAGTTGATGGAGCCGTCAGCGTGCATAGGTGTCACTATCGCAGTAGCAGCACCCGTGAATATAGTGTTGTTCATAATTAATTACCTCATATCAAGTGAGGAGTTAGGAGTGAGGAATGAGGAGTTATGGTATCCCCTGCGGGGATGATCTCAAAAGCGGCTTCGCCGCAGCGCTGCAATAATATTGCTTCTACAAATCAATTATACTACAACGTTACGGCGAAGCCGTTTTTTGATCCACGCAAAGCGCACCAAAACTCCTAACTCCTAACTCCTCACTCCTAATTAGTCAAAAAAGCCCTTTGCTGCGTACAGCTCTGCCATCAGAACTGCGCCGCCTGCTGCGCCACGCAGAGTGTTGTGGGACAGGCAAACGAACTTGTAGTCGTACTGTGTATCCTCACGGAGACGGCCGATAGATACTGCCATGCCGTTCTCGAGGTTTCTGTGCAGCTTAGCCTGAGGCATGTTGTCCTCCTCGAAATAGTTGAGGAACTGCTTGGGAGCGGAGGGCAGCTCAAGCTCCTGAGGAACGCCCTTGAACTCCTTCCAGATGGAGAGGATCTCTTCCTTGCTGGGCTTGTTCTCAAAGCTTACGAATACTGCTGCGAAGTGACCGTTGGAAACGGGTACTCTCAGGCACTGTGTTGTGATGCAGGGGGACTCAGCCTTAACGATCTTGCCGTCCTTGATCTCGCCCCAAACCTTCAGAGGCTCGTGCTCCGACTTCTCTTCCTCGCCGCCGATGTAGGGGATGAGGTTATCAACCATCTCAGGCCATGTATCGAAGGTCTTGCCTGCGCCGGAGATTGCCTGATATGTACAAGCAAGAACGTTCTTGATGCCGAACTTTCTCAGAGGAGAGAGTGCGGGAACATAGCTCTGGATGGAGCAGTTGGACTTAACGGAGATGAAGCCTCTCTTTGTGCCGAGACGTGCCTTCTGAGCCTCAACGATAGAGATATGCTCGTCGTTGATCTCGGGGATGATCATGGGAACATCGTCTGTGAAACGGTGAGCGGAGTTATTGGACATTACAGGACACTCAGCCTTTGCATACTTCTCCTCAAGAGCCTTGATCTCGTCCTTCTTCATATCAACAGCGCAGAATACGAAGTCAACCATACCTGCGATCTCATCAACATCAGCGGAAGCGTCCTTAACAACGATATCTGCCATGTTAGCGGGCATGGGAACGTCCATGAACCATCTGTCGCCTACTGCCTCTTTATAGGTCTTGCCTGCGGAACGGGGGGAAGCTGCGAGAGCTACCACGTTGAACCAGGGGTGATTCTCCAGCAGGATAGCGAAACGCTGACCTACCATACCTGTTGCACCGATAATGCCGACATTGTACTTTTTCATAGTTGTGTCCTTTCCTGTCCGTTTTACGGACTGTAACGTATTTTGTGGGTCTTGCCCTTTTATACATAAATAAAGCCGATGACAGATAGTTCATCGGCTGAATATGCTGGTTAGCTTGTGATCTTACTAAAAATCGGATAGCTCTCCATCAGACTAAGTCGATGACAATCGTACGCTTGTTCAACGGACGACCAGATATGCACACGGCGGAATGTACACTCTTCGGCGGTTGGCCTTTCACGCCCACGACTTCCGTCAGCCTTGGATGAGCGTTACTGATCGTCCCCGCACCTCTATCTCGTCAGGGTGTTATTCCTTGACATACCCTATTTTATCATATTAAATATAGCCTTGTCAACGGTTATTCAGCTAAATATTATCAAAATACGACCTGTAATTTGTTGAAATTGTTGTGAAGTGTCAATTGAAAAGGGGAAATGAATGTGGTACAATATATAATGGTTTATTATGTTAGTCAGGAGTTAGGGGTGAGGAGTGAGGAATTTCGGTTTCCGACTCCGTCGGACATATCACGATGTATTTCGCCACTCCCAAACGGTCTGACTTAATATTTATGTACCACGTCACGGCAGAGCCGTCATTAAAATCCGTCTGCGAAGCAGACACCACAATTCCTCATTCCTAATTCGAAGCAAGGAGAAAATATGCTTAGATCAGATTTTTACTACGACCTTCCCGAGGAGCTTATCGCCCAGACTCCCGTTGAACCCCGAGACAGCTCCCGATTGATGAAAGTGGACAAGAACACAGGCGAAATAACACACGACCGCTTCTACAATATATGCGACTACCTCGAAAAAGGTGACCTGCTGGTGATGAACGACAGCCGTGTATTCCCTGCGAGACTATACGGCACAAAGCGTGTAACGGAGTCATCGCCTCAGGGGGCGACAGGCGCTGCTGTGGAGTTTCTGCTGCTGAAGCGTCTTTCCCTCACCGACTGGGAGACCATGGTGCGCCCCGGCAAGAAGCTGAAGGCCGGCGCAGTGGTGGATTTCCCTGAGGGACTTTCCGCCGAGGTGCTGGAGACCGTCGAGGAAGGCAACCGCGTGGTGCGTTTCTCCTTTGAGGGAGATTTCTTCGACATCCTTGACCGCATAGGTCAGATGCCGCTGCCGCCCTACATCACCGCAAAGCTCGAAAAAAACGACCGCTACAACACCATCTACTGCCGTGAGACAGGCTCTGCGGCAGCGCCAACGGCAGGCCTGCACTTCACCGATGAGGTGTTCAGAAAGCTTGCAGACAAAGGCGTGGATACTGCGTATGTAACACTGCACGTTGGTCTCGGCACCTTCCGCCCCGTAAAGGAGGATAACATCCTCGACCACAAGATGCATGTGGAGCATTACTCCATCCCCGAGGAGACCGCTAAGAAGATAGCTGAATGCAAGGCTCGTGGCGGACGTGTCATCGCAGTTGGTACGACCTCCTGCCGCACGCTGGAATCCGCTGCTTCTGCAAGCGCTGACGGCACGATAACAGCAACCTCGGGCGACACAGGAATATTCATCTACCCCGGCTACACATTCAAGGCGATCGACGGCCTGATAACAAACTTCCACCTGCCCGAATCCACGCTGATAATGCTCGTAAGCGCATTGCTCGGCAGAGAAAAGACACTCCATGCGTACGAGACCGCTATCTCGGAAAAGTACCGCTTCTTTTCTTTTGGCGATTCTATGGCCATTCTTTAAGGTGAACACATGAAAAACCAATACAAAGTAACAAAACCGCTGCTACGCCGTTGGATGACCGAGAATATGTACAAGGGCGTTCAACTTGGCATGAACATCGGCTGGGCGTTCTTCGGAGTACTGTGCATCGTGCTGCTGATAACCGATGCACAAACAGCAACAGAATATCTCGTCTACAGCGCACTGCTGGCATTCTGCCTGTACATGGCTGTGCTGAGGATATTCCCCATAACCTCCGCCCAGTACAAGCGCATGGCAAAGACCTACGGCGAGGAAAACTGGACACGCACCATAGATTTCGGCGAGAACTGCATCACTCTTTCAGAAGGCACTATCTCGGCAAAATACCAGTACAAGGATATTATATCTGTCCGTGAAAAGGGCAACGCCGTATGGCTCACCGCACGGAACAGAACTGTTCTGAGACTTTATAAGGACGCATTCGTTGACGGCAACTGGGAGGAGTGTGAGAAACTCCTTAGTGACAGAAAGGACAGCATATGAATTTCCACACATTCGGTGATGAAAACAAGCCTGCGATCCTGCTGATACACGGCGTGCTTACCCCCTGGCAGGTATGGGAGGCTCAGATAGAGCATTTCAGGAAGGACTACCGTGTTATCGTCCCCGCACTGGATGCTCATGAGGAGGAACGTGCAAGCGACTTTCTCTCCATAAAGGATGAGGCAGAAAAGATCGAGAACTATGTTATGGACGAGCTGGGCGGAAATGTTTTCGCTGTGTGCGGTCTCTCCATGGGCGCTGCTATAACTAATCTTATATGGCAGCACGGCGTTATCGGTGCGGAAAAGTTCGTGCTTGATGGTGCGCCGCTGATTCCTTGCGGCGGACTGCCCAAATGGATAATGCGCAACAATTATATCACAATAATCAGAAAATCAAAGCAGCGTGATCCGAAGGTGATAGAAAGCTTCAAAAAGCAGTTCCTGCCCGAAAGATATCTCGACAGCTACCTGAAGATTGCAGACAATATGACCGAGGATTCCATCAGGAATATGATAAATTCGGTGTTCGCAGGAAGCCTCTGCACAACTATCGAAGATGATGGCGGCAGGCTGCTTTTCATCCACGGCACAAAGGGCAACGAGATGCTCGCCGCAAAGTCCGCAAGGCTGATGCTGAAGAGCTATCCGAAAATGACAGAAAAATGCTTCAACGGCTACGCTCACTGTGAGGCTGCGATATACAAGCCCGAAGAATGGCTGGCAGTCGTTGAGGATTTCTTAACACGATAAAGAATAACGGAGAATATATTATGTACGAACTCAAAAAGCAAGAAGGCAGAGCAAGACGTGGCGTGTTCCACACCCCACACGGCTCGATAGAAACACCGTTCTTTATGAACGTCGGCACATCCGCTGCCATCAAGGGCGGAATCTCCTCCATCGACCTGAAGGGTCTGAAAACTCAGGTGGAGCTTTGCAATACCTATCACCTGCACCTGCGCCCGGGTGATGATGTCATCTATAAGATGGGCGGTCTGCACAAGTTCATGAACTGGGATAAGCCAATACTTACCGACAGCGGCGGATTTCAGGTGTTCTCCCTCAGCTCCCTCAGAAAGATAAAGGAAGAGGGCGTATACTTTGCCTCTCATATCGACGGCAAGCGCATCTTCATGGGTCCTGAGGAAAGCATGAGGATACAGTCCCACCTCGCATCCACTATAGCCATGGCGTTCGATGAGTGCATAGAGAATCCCGCCCCCCTGGACTATGTAAAGCAGTCTGTAGACCGCACCACACGCTGGCTGCAGCGCTGTAAGGATGAGATGGCACGCCTCAATGCCGATCCCACCACCATCAACAGACAGCAGATGCTGTTTGCAATAAATCAAGGCGGAACATACGACGCAGTTCGCGTGGAGCATATGAAGACCATCCGTGAGATGGATCTGGACGGCTACGCCGTGGGCGGTCTTGCTGTAGGCGAGCCTGCCGAGGTAATGTACCACATTCTCGATGAGGTGGTACCGTATGCTCCCGAAAACAAGCCCAGATACCTGATGGGCGTAGGAACACCCTCCAACATAATCGAGGGCGTGTACCGTGGCATAGATATGTTCGACTGCGTAATGCCCAGCCGCAACGCACGTCATGCAACGGTGTTCACATGGAATGGCATCATGCACGCCACAAACAAGGCTTACGAGACAGACGAGCGTCCGCTGGATCCCGAGTGCGACTGCCCCACCTGCCGCAATTTCAGCCGAGGATATATCAGACATCTCTTCAAGTCAGGCGAACAGCTTGCAGGAAGGCTTGCCGTGCAGCACAACCTGTATTTCTACAACACACTGATGGAGCGCATCAGAGAGGCTCTTGACGAGGGCAAATTCGAAGAATTCCGCAACAAGTATTCTCCCCTGCTTGCGAGCAAGGTAACAGATTGATAATGTTCTCCCCACGGTTTTTATCGTGGGGAGACTCTTTAGCAAAAAATATTAAAAATTTTTCAAAAAACGCTTGACAAACGCAGAATAGTATGCTATAATAGTTTTCGTTAAGTCATTGGGGTGTAGCCAAGCGGTAAGGCAGTGGATTCTGACTCCACCATTTCGAGGGTTCAAATCCTTCCACCCCAACCAAACGGACTCCATCGCAAGATGGAGGCTAATTTTTACCGAGATGTGGCTCAGTTTGGTAGAGCGCTGCGTTCGGGACGCAGAGGTCGCAGGTTCAAATCCTGTCATCTCGACCATAATCGCTAGCGACCTCATTGTTTGAGGTCGCTGCTTTGCATTTATCAAGTTTATAAGGAGGCAAAAATGGAAGAACCAGAATATCTGTATCATTATACTAATGTCGAATCTTTGGCTTTGATACTCAAAAACAGAACCATACGTTTCAGGTCGTTAGATCAAATGGATGATTTGCAAGAGCAACAAACTGCCGATTTAAAGAATATAGGCAAATTCTGTTTCATAAGTTCGTGGACAGATAGTGCCGATGAAAGTATCCCTATGTGGAATATGTATGCCTCCTTAAATGCAGGTGTGAGGATTAAACTATGCACTAATCCTTTTGTTGGCCAAGATATCACAAGAGAATTATCAGATCGACTTGTTTTCGGTGGAGGTTACATTGGTTGTTACAGCTACATTCCTTTTGAAACTATGATTGAGCAAGGCTTTCTTGCCAAGCAAGCGGCAAAAGGTGATATGCTTAGAAAAGTGGAATACACTAACGACAAAAACTTGTTATATCCACGTATTCGTTCTACTGAAGATGAAGGAAAACATTTGTATATGGGAAAACTAGGTGTTTATAAAAATACACACTGGGCATTCCAAAACGAATGGCGTTACATTTTCACTACAATCCCCATTAAATCTGCGCCTATAAAAACGGAGGAATTATTAGCCACATGGGATGAGATGGCTTATGATAGCGATAATGCAAAACCTCCATTCACATATTACGATATGGCAATACACGAAGAAGCTTTTGCAGATATGGAGATCACTTTAAGCCCTAAAATAAGTGCAGGCAATAGGGAAATCGTAAGTCTGCTGAAAAAATGTTATAATAAACAAGTTAGAATTGTGGAAAGCGATCTTGTGAACCTGATATAACAAAAAATAAGCCGAGTTTCCTCGGCTGAAAATCACGGCGGCTCCCCACTCAAACCTCTTATACGGTAAAGCACACGGGAGCCTGTCACAAAATCAGGGCTGTCGTAGCGTTTCCTGCACAGCTCATCGGACATTACTTCAGGATAAGCAACAGAGGAGAGCCCCTCGTCAGGGCTCTCCTCGTCTTGTTTTTTTGGGAATTTGATGTGCGGGAACATATTGAACACTACAACAACCTTTTCGGGATACACCAGTACCTCATGCACATACGCATCTATCAGACGCTTGACATTGTGCAGTGTGCCGTTTGTAAGGCATTCCCGTATCTCGCAGAATGCCGCTTTAAGCTGCTCCTCCGTAACGGCTCTGTCGATGTTGCCCGAGTTAAGCTCGGTGATCTCTGCCTGAACAGCGGCTTGCCTCGCTTCAAGCAATGCAAGCTTGTCCTTGAGAGCCGCTGACTTGGTTTCGATAAGCAACTCAATGGTGGAGTTTATCTTGCTCTGCAAGGAGCTGTTTTCTTTGGCAAGCTCGTCTAGCCTCTGCATGGCTGTGCCGTTCTGCTCTTTCAGATAACGGTTGTAGCTGCCTACGATATCAGGGATAAGGCTGTCCGAGAAAACATATTCCGAAAGCCGCTCCAGCACATAACTCTCGATCAGCGACCTGCTTATTGAGGGATTTCCACAACTGCTGCCATGACCTCTGTTGCGGCTGTTGCAGAAGTAGGAATGAGAAATTATCCCTTTTCCGCTCTTTTTGCGCTCGCCGCAGTAGGCTGTGCCGCATATTCCACAGCGCATCTTGCCGCTGAGCAGATACACCTCCTTGGGATGAGCCTGTCCGCTTACCTGACGCTTTTTCAGGCGTTCCTGAACGAGGTTGAACACCTCCTCGTCCACCAGCGGAGGAAACACATCTGTACGGACTATCCACTCGCTTTCGTCCTTGAATCTGCGGCTGCTGTTGCAGACATCCTGCGATACTCGCTTGTTGTATACGCAGATACCGATATACTTCTGATTTTTGAGGATCTCATGCAATCCCGAGCTGCTGAATTCTCTGCCTGTTTTGGTGCGGTAACCTTTGGCGTTGAGCTTGTCCACTATCTCAGGATAATGAGCGCCGCTTGCAGCCATCTCGAAAATCATCCGCACCGCACCTGCCTCGTTGGGATCGATCTCCACGCGTTTGGTAACTGGATCCACACGATATCCAAGCGGAGCAAGTCCGCCGGTGTGCTTGCCGTTATATGCATTCTCCTTGAGACCCTTCATAGTTTCACGACCGAGGTTTTTGGAGTAATACTCTGCCATGCCCTCAAGCACCGATTCCATAATGACGCTTTCAGGCTCGTCGTTGATATTCTCAACCACCGAGAACAGCTTAACTCCGCATTTCTTCAGCTCGTGCTTGTAGAAAGCCGAGTCATATCTGTCACGGGAAAACCTGTCCAGCTTATGTACAATGACCGCCTGGAACCTTTGCTCCTTTGCGTCCTTTATCATACGCTGGAAGTCAGGTCGTTGGTCAGACCTTGCCGAAAACGCTTTATCAACATATTCAGCTACTATTCTTATGCCTTTGTTTTTGGCATAATTACGAATCTCTCTCAGCTGAGCGTCAATACTCTCGTCACGCTGATGGTTTGAGGAGAAGCGTGCGTAGGCAACGGCGTCAATCAGCGGTTTCTCCGCCATAAACCGTCACCTCCTCCCATACCGAATATATGCGTCGGAAAACGGAAGTTAAGTTGAGCTTTATTCATATATTGAGTCGATCTTTTCATTGCATTGATTTGGGCATATCCTCGGATTGCTCTCATTTGAGCATCGATACTTTCCTTGCGCTGATTTGTTGAGGAGATACGCGTATGGGAGACAGTATCATTCAGCGTTTTCGTCACTTTCTCCGCCATCAACCGTCACCTCCTCCCGTACCAGATCAATGCACTGAAACAAAGTGATTATTACTATTTCTTCAGGGATGTTATTGCTCGCCTGTGCAGCAGTGCATTCAAGGGTTCTTTCAGTTTTCTTCATTACGAAAACCTCCTTCGTTGTTAATTCCTTGTATGCTTAGATACACAATTATAATATATGATAGTAAAAACACACCCTATCACATCCTCTGTTATTTATGGGATGTGAACCGCACTTCACTTGTCATCTGGTTAAATTGTGCGGTATTCTTCTTAAAAACCTCCATTATTGAAATACCTGTTTATACACGGTAAGTTATTGTGTATCTCAGGTGTGTCTGATAATATAATCCTAGTTTAGTGTCATGCTCATCCTACGTTGCAGCATTTGCATACACCGCTTTGATGGGGACGGATTACTCGATGCTACTCCATGACATAATAAGAATAAAATATCACCCCTCTCAATTTGATTTTATTGTCAGCTACACCTCCAACAGCTTTCTGTTAAGCATTATGCAGTTTCGTTGTACTTTTCATCTGCTGACACAGCAGAAAAGATGTAATTGTTATTAGAATCTTTGGATACCATAAAAGGAATTCCATATTTTTGAAATATCTCATTATACTTTTTAGTAGTATGGGTTCCGTCTCCTCTGATAACTGGCGAACCATACGCAGCAGTTAATAATTTGTCGAGTTCCTTGCCAAATTCAGTATATTGAGCCTTTGTCATTTCAGTGTCAAGCTTACTCTCGATGCAACTACAGATAGCTTTCCTTTGAGCTGCCTTTTCATCGTGACTAATGTACTTGCATTCTTCAGGCTCAAAGCCGAACAGCTCCAGCTGATGCCTAAGGAAGCTCTTGTCCTTATCTTCGGGTTTGCTGCTGTCATTCTGCGGTACATCTCCAAGAATAATATGAGCCAGATATTTCTGCATATTTCGCAGCTTGCGTTCCGCAAAATTATTCTTATGTATCTTTCCGTCATACGATGACAATAGATTGCCCATCATAGCTCCAAGTAATTCTTCATTACAATCGCGTTGCTCCTTGCTTGAAGCTAACCTTCGCATATCATCAAGCGGCTTGCGAATATGTTCATAGAGATAATCTTCCACTTCCTTTAAAGTCCTGTTCCTGAAATACAGGTTCATTTTTTGCCCATCTTTGCGTATCCTACCGATAAACTGCACCGTAGTTACAGGGTCGATACAATCTATTGCTATATTAGTGACTGATTTGTCATGAATGGTCGTGCCACAGTCAAGAACAGCTGTTGAGATCAATACTCTTGACTTGAATTTTTCCTCAGAAAATATGGAGTTCTTCTCTGCAATGGCATTAGCGGATAACTCGTTGCAGCTGTCAGGTGAGTAGATAAACTCAGCATTTATCGATAAGCCGTTCAACTTGTCCTTCAGTGAAAAGCCACTGCTTTTACTACTGGTGAAAATAATCCACTTTTCATCTTCAGCGGATGATTTGATCTTATTTATTAGCTCTTCTTTATATTGATAATAGTATGCAGATACATTGGTCCGGTCAAAACCATCGTCATAATAGTATTGCTTAATAGGCTTAAGACCCTGTTGCATATTTGTTATATAGCCATAATATGCGCTCTTTTGGTAATTTACATTGCAGGAGCGGCACTGTATATTACGTTGATTATAGTATTTACAATCGAATTGCCCCATTAATTCATTCATCGGTGAATAACACTGAGCAGGCATTGAACGCATTGAAATATCAGGTGTATGCGGTCTGCTTGAAGCTATTAAGTCAAACACATCCCAATCAGTGGCAGTCATAACAATAGTTATAGCATCGGAAAACTGTTTCTGGATTCCGTTAAAAACATACTCGGGAGCGGTCGAAAACACACAATCCGATGTAAAATAGTGAACCTCATCCATAATTAGTAAGACCTTTTTACCGTCAAAACATTCAGGTCGATACTTTTGGTTGAGCTTGTAAATATTACCCAATCCCTGATACGTCTCGAAGAATACTCTGCCCTCAAAATCTTTCACATTGCATAGAACTTCGGGCGGCAAACCATCATATTCATGCATTGATAATTCGTCAGCACTATCCTTGATAATTTGAGCTTTAAGAGAAAGTCTGTTACACAGGTAAATAATACAATAATCGTTATTCAGGTAATAGGGATAAAGCTCTTTGATACAGAATGTGGTTTTTCCCCTGCCACAGGACACATTCATCATTATAACATCGCCATGACGCCAGTTGACATAGCTTTCTCCTATCCTATCGGATAGATATTCTCCTTCCTCAAGCTTAATCATTTCACTGGCATATCCAGAGCGTTTTTCAATGCGACAGGCATTATCATACGGATTTTCGCATATACGACCTTGATTCATAACATATTCAAAAGCGATATTGTTATCTGTAGCAAGTTCTCGTTTTCTTTTAATTTGCATAATACTCCTTTCGCAGTTGGGCAAAACAGCCGAAGCCCACCTGGCTTCGGCTATTATGTTACGGGTTCTTTAATGACTTGGGTATAAACCTATTCATACAATCTTTCTCATAAGCTTTAGAAAAGGCAATTGATATACCGACACGCTGATTCACATCAACATATCCGCTTAATTTGCCAATCAACTCATTTGGCTGTTCTGCAAACTGAAACCAATCATTGCGAAGTACTACTTCATTCATACTTTTCTTGGAAGCGATAATAACTGATTCGCATACAGCGTACCTATAAGCAATATCATTGGGGAGAATAGGGGTAAGCACTTCAACTACACACACGGTATTGAACAACATATAATCTCCGTTTGTAACATCAATATCATAGTCGTTCAATATTGCGTTGGCATAGGGAATAGCTTCTTTGTAAATACGATTTTGGTCTGCGTATTTAATTTCTCCTTTGAATTGCGCCATATAACCCATTTCGTTAATACAATCATTATTATCTTTCTTGAAAAGGAGAGAAGCGAAGGTTATTATACCATTGTCTAATCCTGTGTTCTGAACGCCTCTGGAAATATTTGTCTTATAGTCCTTAATGAATTTCTCAATAAGCTGAGCCTGACTCATATCATTTTCGGCAGCTATTGTTTTAAAGTCAAGAGCCATTTGATCGTTGAGCCGAACAGTAATAGGTCTTACTTTGTCAACATTCTCCTGAATCTCACTGACACCAACATCCACAGGCACACATTCGACAGCTCCTTTTGTATCCTTTACAGCAGCTTTTTTTGCCACATCAATCACCTCCTTCCACCGTGATTGTAACACTAGTATATCACAATCCACTTTGCTTGTCAATAGGTTTCCAGATAAACCAAATGCAATCTTTGTTGATTTGCAAGCATTGACATTCGAGATTTTACACTTCACGAGTTACAAACTTCTATATAGTGTATTTTGTAATTAGCGATATTGTAACAAAAATATTGTTTTACAAAAAGGAAAAAATCAGAGACTTTATAATGGCTCTATTACAATTCAAGGATCTTTATATGCAGTAGTAATTGGTATTATAGAGCAGGGGTGAGGGTTCTCCAAGGGGGAGGGGGTAACGAACGAGCTTGCGAGTGAGTGTAGAAGCCCCCTCCCCCTTGGAAAATAAATAACAGGGCTCCGCCCTGTTATTTATATGTTAGTATGTTTAATAATTAATTACATTTATTTGTAGTTTTTGGACATTGTAATGTTGCCGCTTGTATCGATAAATGTTATTTTGCAAAAAATTATGGAGCAGGTTCTGAAGCCTGCTCCATAGTTTTATGCTCTTTTTCTCGATGTGGTGATGTACTCGATGACAGCCACCTTTGGTATCATCCAGAGCCGACCGTCACGGAAGGCTCCTATCCTGCCGCTGCGCAGAAGCTCATAAGCCTTGTTCCTGCCGATACGGAGCATATAGCAAAGCTCCTCGACAGTTATCATATCATTGTAATCCTCAAACATAGTAGTCCCCCTTATCTTAAATTATCCCTGAACATCTGGATGATGTCATCAGCATCAACCCTGACAAGCTCTCTAAACTCAGGCGAGTGCATTGTCTGCTCCATCTGCTGTACCCGTGCTTTTGCAATACGGCAGTCAGGACATCGCCGAAGTACCAAAAGCTGCTGTCCGTATTCCATGATGATCTGCACAATGTCGTTGCTGTCAAGCATAACACAACCTCCTTTAGGTTTTTACTGTTATGTTTAGCGAATAAATACTTTGCAAAGCTATCTATAATCAACAGAGCTCATTTAAGATATTTTCACCACCAAAAACAGACAAAAAGATTCAATAAAAACCATTACAAAAGCCGCTTTTTACATATAAATCGCATTTAAATTTTTACTACAAAACAGCGATATCTCAATATAAAGAGATACCGCTGTATGTCATATATACGAATTATCCAAATATTTTTCTGCCAAAGCTTTTTAGAGCGCTTCCAACCGACTTAGCCGCAGACTTAACACCATTCCAAGCAGATTTAGCAATGCTCTTCGCTGCTCCTGCTACTTTTTTGCCAGCCGAATATATTGTATCGCCTATCTTGGAGCCGCCGAAATATCCTACCATACCGCCAATAAAGCCTGTAGCAACTGACAGTGGTGCTCCTATTATAGGTACCATCATACCCAACTGCGCTCCGATGGCTGCACCTTTGGCTGCTCCCCAGAGTCCGCCTACCATAGATGTAGTAACTCTGCCCATACAATCCAAGCCTTTTGTCATCGACATTTCGCCCAAAGCAATCTTGGAGAGAATCTTGACATTCTCAATACCTACGCAGGCGATGTTTGCGATGATTCCAGCGGGCGTAGCCTTCGGAATAAAGGAGATTATACCCTTGCGGATAGCCACCTGCAAGGTGCCTGCGGTTACCGTCTTTATTGTGGTATCAGCACCTGTTTTTATTGCGATCTCGACAAGCTCGTCAGTGTCAACCTCTTCACCATTCATAATCTTTTGGGCAACAGTAAGACCTGTAGATACAGCTGCTGATTGCAATGCCATTACACCTGCATTCTTACCAATAGACATAGCCAGATCCTTAGTCTGATAGTGGCTGTAATCCATTATGGGCATCAGACCATCCTGCTGTGCAGAGTTTTGGAGCGCCTTCATATCCTCCTTAGTGAAGCTCTTGCCTTCAACGCCGAATGCCTCAATGTGGTCGGATATCGTCTTATCTGAACCTTTAACTCTGAAGTGAGCCTGAACTTCTTCAAGCTGCTCGGAGGGGACGATAATTCGCTGATTATTATAGTTGCCACGCTCAATAAGGTCTATGGTAGCCTGTGCATCCTTGCCGAATTTCAGTTGATAATTCTGATACTTTCCTGTGGTAAGATCAGTAGCACGAACATCAACAGAATTGGATGTAAACACATCTCTTACCTCGACCCTGATGTTTTTGCCCTGCACCACACCGCTCAGCTCTGCTGTGTTGGCTATCATATTCTCGGCAATATTTCCGTCAAGGTTGGGACTCATCTTGATATGTCCGTCAGTTGAACGCTGGAGCGCATCGGCAAGCTCAGCATTCTTCTGATACAGAGCCGCATCCCAGGCTTCAAGACGACGACCGAACTCATTTACAGACATTCCTACAGCGGATTCCTGAAGCTTATCAGCAAGCCAACGCTCTTTAGAGATACCGTTGCTTGCCGCTGCGTTGACAGATTCCAAATTACTATCATATTCAGCAATAGCACCTGTTATCTCCTCGGCATCCTGCTTTGCCTGCTCGGGAGTTATTTCAGGCAGTTCGGTAATAAAAATCTGCTCCAACCACTGCTTATCTGATACCGAAGCATCCTTTTCCTTGTAAGATTTCAGATACTTCCTGAACAGCTCTCTGACGGTTCGTGCTTCTTTTTCAGTTATATATTCGCCGTTGCGAATTCCTTCACTCATTCAGTACACCTCACTTTGAAGCATTCTTGAATTTCCTGTCCTCATACACTTTTTTCATCTTTTCAAGGGAATCCTTCATTATCTCGGACAGGGAATGTGTATTTTTGATAGCCGTAAGGATATCATCTGTCGAAACGCTCTGCTTATCGTCTGCAAAGGCAGCTTCAATGGCATCCTTTACAACCCCCTCAATATCTGCACCGCTGAAACCGTCAGTCTTTGCTACAAGGTCGGATATTCTGATATTCTTCAGATCATTCGGTCTGCGCTTCCTGATATGGATATCAAATATCTTTTCTCGCTCGGTGCTGTTAGGCAGACCTACATAGAATATCTCATCAAATCGTCCCTTTCGCATAAGCTCGGGAGGTAGCTTTGTAATATCGTTCGCAGTTGCCACGACAAAGGTGGGGCTGTTCTTTTCTTGAAGCCATGTGAGGAAGTTTCCGAATAATCTTGTGGTGACTTCCGCACCGCCGCCCTCTCCTCCGATGCCTGCAAAAGCCTTTTCGAGCTCATCTATCCACAGCACACAGGGAGAAATAGCTTCCGCAAGGGCGATGGCATTGCGGAGATTACCCTCGGACTCACCCACATACTTGCCCATCAGCCTGCCCATATCAAGGCGGAGCAGAGGCACCTCAAACAGGCTTGCCGCCGCTTTTGCATTGAGCGACTTTCCGCAGCCAGGAACACCTGCTATAAGCACACCCTTTGGCATATCCACGCCAAACTCCTGCGCCTTGGTGATATTCTTGTATACCTTTGCCTTACGGATAAACCACTCCTTGAGGTTTTCCAGGCCGCCGATATCGTTGATAGTCTCTTTCAGCGGTATCATCTCAAGGATACCTGCCTTTTTTATCATCTGCTGCTTCTGGTCGAATATAAGTCGCAGATCCTGCCTTGTCAGATCACCGTCATCCGCATAAGAAAGGGCAAGGAGATTGTCTATCTCAAACTCGGTGAGTCCTTTGAATGCCTGGGAAAATTCCTCCATAAGGCTGTCCTTGATATCCCTTAACCCATTACGGCTGATAAAACCCTTTATCACCTGCTTTATCTCCTCAGTGGACAGATAATCCATTTCAAGGATAGTGATGTACTTTTCAAGCTCCTTTGGAATAACAAGCGTGTTTGCTATGATGAATACAGTAGCGTCTGCGCCCTGATTTATCATCCTTGCAATGCCCTTTATCTTGGATACTATCTTGGGATCATCAAGGTAAGCGGTAATGTCCTTCAGCAGCAGTATCTTTCTGTCAAGCATATCGGGGAGTTTGTTTTCGCAAAGGAACTCATCAAGTGTAATACCTTCACGCAGAGGAGTTTTCGATTCGAAGTCTATGTAACCATTGGTCTCGTTCCACTCGTAGACCTCTCTGCCGCCCTTGATGCTGTTTATGAGAGCGTCAGCCTTGTCCTCCTCAAAGGTGTTGAGGTAGATTATCGGAAAGCCTGCGTCCATATAGCGTGCTAGCTTTTCTTTCAGTGTTTTTTCTTGCATAGTTTTTCACCTTAATTACGCACGGGAATTAATACATTTGGCTGATTTTCAGGAACCTTGGGTGCCGTTGCTATATTAACATAGTCCCAGGTAATAGGCTCCTTACCACCATCAGGACTCTTCTCTCCTGCCGAGTTATAGGATAAATTATTACTCTTAAGAAGCCAACTATAGATGAAATCCTGGTAAAGAGATACATTTGTAGCTTCTCCAAGAAGTATTTTGTCAGCCCAATACGGATAAGATTGAGCACATCTATTGATAGATGGCAGATCGCCGTACTTCTTTACCTCGTCAGGGTAATTCTCGGGATGAGTAATATACTCATACGACATCATCGCATAAGCATAAAGTTCGTTCATCATTTTCAACTCATTAGTGATTTTAACATTACTGATGGCATTATTTGTTTCTATATAGTGTACAATCATAAACGTAGGAACAGCTATATCCCAATATGCTGTAGATGCAGGATAAATCGCTTCAACCTGTTCTCTTGTATATCCGAACATCTTTGCCAGAATGCATAAAATATATTCGACATACGTTGTACCGTATCCTTTTTCTGAATCGAACTTGAGATTCAGAGATCTCGCTATATCGAGATCTAGATTGTCTATCATATCCTTCATAGTAGGAAACATTGCTTTGAATATATCATTAAGCTCGTTACCACCAATAGGTCTATGACTACTGTCCCTATATACATAGCGCATCTCTGTATCCGCATAGTTGTACAGTTCTGCAATGCTGGGGATAGTTGTTCTGCCGTGATGATTAAAAATATTGTTAGCCATAATATTTGCGTCCGATCGTTGGTTACTATAGTTTATATCATCAGGCTGAACAGCCAAAAACATCGGAATAGCTATATCCCAATATGCTGTAGATGCAGGATATGTCGCTTCGACCTGTTCTCTTGTGTATCCGAACATCTTTGCCAGAATACATAAAATATATTCAACATATGTTGTGTTATGGCCCTTCTCAGGATCGAACTTGAGATTAAGAGATCTCGCTATATCAAGATCCAGATTGTCTATCATATCCTTCATAGTGGGAAACATAGCCTTGAATGTATCATCAAGTTTGCCACCATTTGGTGTATGACTAGTAGGCCAGTACACATAACGCATCTCTGTATCCGCATAGTTGTACAGTTCTGCGATGCTGGGGATAGTTGTTCTGCTGTGATGATTGATATTTGATATATTTATACCCGAACGTGTGGACACAATCGTTTTGTTATTTACATCCATCAGTTTGCGATATTTCTCGTCATACTCCACATTTTCGAGAACTATATCCTTGCTCTCAAAGTCCACAAGCTTGACAGAATCTATCACTGCAATCGGCTTGTTGATACCGATATAGGTTATACCGTTCTTGCCCACAGGGATAGATAATTTCTCGCCGCATAGATAGATGGTAGTCACACCCTCGTCGAGCAGGTCATACAGGTCATCCTGATCGAAAGCAACACTGTCAACCACATCGAGATACTTTTTGTCATCTGTAAAATCCTTCAGCAAAGCAAGCTTTCTGTTGTGCTCGGCAGCCTTTTCCATATCCGCCGCAGAGCTTGGGTCATATTCAACTCCAAATATCTCACATACCTTTTTAGGAAGCTCGGGATCGTCCTTTGCAAGAGCCTCCAGCGATTGTGCAATATCGTCTGCATATCTCGCTTTCAGCCATGTTATGAGCTTACCATCTTCAAGATAGGCAAGAACACGCTCAAGAGAGAAGCTGTCACGAAGTTCGTCAAGAGTTCTCACCTCTTTGCCATCGTCCATCTCTAATGGAAATCGAATGGTTTTTGCCATTATTACACCTCCGTATATTTTGACAGAAGCCTTTGTGCCTCTGCCGTTATTTTGCTTTTTATCATCTCAGGCTCTATAACCTGTATAAAGTCCGTATTCTGACTCATTATCCATTTTACAAAGCCGTCAGAAAATACATTTAGCCTCAACACCATAGTATCCGCTTTATCTTCCACGACCTCAACATCCCGAAACTTATCGTGAATATAGGGATAATAGTCCGACTTGCAGGATAACAGCACCTCTGTAAACTCACCACCATACATCTGGGTTATTCCTTTTGAATAAGATGTCAGATAATTGCGGACACGCTCGGATTCAGTCCTGTTCTGCTGGCGCTCCACAAAGAACGAGTGTATTCTGTCAAGACGGTAATATGCAGGATATTCCTTGTCATCCTGCCGATATGCTACAAGATACAAATAGCCGAGATCACACTTTAGCTCGCAGGGAATAAGCTCACGCTCTATTTCCTCGCCATCGGCTTTACTATATTTTAGCTTTATGACAGACTGATTTGATATGGTAGTGGCAAGGTCGCTGTGAATTTTCAGCAAAGCCCTTTGATGCGCAGGCTCACAGTAGTTCTGAATAACATTCTCCGCAAGTTGCTTTGTTTTATAAGTATTATCGCTGTTACCTGCAAGATGTCGCAGCAGCTCGCTGAATTCGTCTGTACGCAGTATTCCGCTGTCTTTCAGGACACGCTCGATAAAAACATACTCCGTAGGCTCCAGTGCCTGACGAACCGAGCCTGTCAGATAATATGAATTTTCTGCTCGGTTATAAACAAGCTCCTCGCCGCAGAACATCTCACACAAATACAGCCTGACATCCTCAATATCTCTGTCGAAGCTGCGAGGGAGTATATCTGTTTCAGCACAAAAGCTGTATTTATTAACCCGTTCGCCCCTTACCAGCTTGGAATACAGGAGTAAGATTCTAGTAATTTTATCCATTTCAATCCCACCTGTATCTATTTCCTAGGTTAAACAGAGTATATCAAATCACTTCGACACAATATGACGATGTGCTACAAAATCCTAAAATTCGCTAAATGTCACAAAAACTATACTAATTATTTGTACAATCAGGCATATCTATCCCCTCAGAGAAAAAATAAATCGAAAGCTGTTTTGCTGAACGATAATTTATATTGTATTAAATACAATAATTATTGTAATTCAGCAAATTCTATTTGTCAAGGTATTTTGGTAAAATAATATAGAAAGAGGGGTGTACCATGAAGCAGGAGCATAAAGAGCAATACAGAAAGTTAGGCTTAAAGATCAGCTACTATCGTAAGCTGAAAGGTCTGACACAGGAACAGCTTGCCGAAAAGCTGGACAAGAACCTTGCCTTCATCGGCGCAGTCGAAGCTCCAAATGTAGACAGGACAGTTTCTCTGGATACACTGTTCGATATAGCAAAGGTGCTGGACATACCTCCGTACAAGCTGTTGAAGGATGACTGAAAAAATAAACTTGCCCCTTGAAAAATCAAGGGGCTGTGTTGTTCAAAAAACGAACGTTTTACGGACAAAAAATTATCCCCTGAAATCAAGGCGATTTCAGGGGATTTTTCGTTCGGAAACTCGTTCGTAAATCTATGTTCGGGAAAGGGGCGTTTTATGGATGCTAATTATTGTCTCTTGCTTTTTAATCGCTCGTATACAACATTACCAATGGAATCAATAACCTGTTTCATCATATCGGGATCAGCAAACATCTTGACAAAAAACTCCTCGTTCTGTTCATAACGAGCTGCTGCCATTTCAGGAAAATCCTTTTCAAATAGAAGCATAAAGGTTTTGAAATCATTGTTTTGAGCGTAACTCTGCCATTTATCCTGTGTTGCATAGTCGTTTTCAATTTGAAGAAGCACTTTGTCCATCTCGGTGAATGCAGTACCGTATTTCTCATTGATTTTGTCAATAATTACAGTGAGAGGATCTTTCTTCTTCTCGCGCCTGCCAGCTTCTCCAGTGATGGGAGTGAAACCTTCCTCCGTTGCCTGCAATTCTATAGCACCATCGAAATCCTTTTGCAGCTTGTAATATTCCAGCAGTACCTTATCATCCACGTAGACATACTCGGAACTACCTTTCGGAAGCATAGTTGCGAGGAATTTCGCATAGATACTGAACTTGTGAAGCTCCTTATCAAACAGTCTGCACACCTGCGTAATGAACGAATAGATACGATTGAATCTTGCGAGTGTGGATTTGAACAAGTCTTTCTTTTCATCATCCAGTGCCATAAATCTATCCAGAGCAGGCTGCATTTTTGCTTTAAGCTTACCTAAATCACCGTACTCCTGATTAGACGCAGAATACCACACATCCGCAAAACTGTCTATTTCAATCTGCTGATATACTCTGTATTCATCCAGCGTATTCTTCAGGTCATATACCACATTCGGGTCAGTTTCTTTTTCGAGAACCGTCTCCTCATAATACGGGTCAAAAGATTTTTTGATATCTTCTGCACTGTTGACAAAATCCAGTACGAATGTATCCAACTTGCCACGGCAAGTACGGTTCAGTCTTGAAAGCGTCTGTACTGCTTTTACGCCCGACAGTTGCTTATCAACAAACATTGTATGTAGCAGCGGTTCGTCAAAGCCTGTCTGATACTTTTCCGCAACAATCAGCATTCCAAAATCGTCCGTATGGAATGCCGCAGGAAGTGCCTTTTCCTTGATGGTTTCGCCTTCCCTGGTCTTGTTAATCTTCTCCTCGGTATAGCTCGCGCCGTTGTCCTCCACTTCGCCTGAAAATGCCACAAGCACATCTAGATTGGAATACCCTTTCTCCTCAATCTGCTTCTTGAATTCAAGTACATATCGTACCGCATGAAGTCGGGAGGGCGTGACAATCATTGCTTTTGCTCTGCCGCCGATTTTATGCCGTGTGATGTTAAGAAAATGCTCCAGCATAATCGCTGTTTTCTGCGAAATATTGTGCGGATGCAGGGTTTCATAGTTGCGGATCGCTTTGACACCTGCCACTGTATCCAGCTCTGGATCATCGGGAATGGTCTTGGCAATCTTATAGTACATCTTGTACGTCATGTAATTTTGCAGCACATCCAGAATGAAATGCTCCTCAATCGCCTGCCGCATAGAATAGATATGGAACGGGTGATATTTTCCGTTTTCATCACGCTGTCCGAACATCTGCAATGTCTTATCCTTTGGCGTAGCTGTGAATGCAAAGAACGACAGATTATCATGAATGCCCTGTGATGCAAGCTCATCGAGGAGCTTGTCCTCATCATCTTTACGTTTGCTTTCTTCCTCATATTCCAGCTCTGCCATTTCTTCCAGAGCCTTATCTGTATCTGCGAGTGCTCGTTTCAGTTTTTTCGCAGCATCGCCAGTCTGTGAGGAATGTGCCTCGTCAATGATAACAGCAAAACGCTTATTTGCAGAATTGACTTCCTTGTAGATCACAGGGAATTTCTGCAAGGTAGTAATGATAATGCCCGTACCTGCTTCTATTGCCTTCTGGAGCTGTTTTGCGTTCTTATCAATTTTCTGTACAACTCCCTCAACATGGTCGAACTGATACACGGTATTCTGGAGCTGACTATCTAACACTCGTCTGTCCGTGACAATGATAACCGACTGAAAGATCTTCTCATCCTTGCCATTATGCAATCCAGAAAGACGGTGTGCAAGCCATGCAATAGAATTGGACTTGCCCGAACCTGCGCTGTGCTGAATCAGATAATTCCTGCCAGAGCCGTTTTCTTTGACATCAGCAAGAAGTCTTGTCACCACATCAAGTTGATGATATCGGGGGAAGATCATCCGCTCGAATTTCACATTGCCCTTGTCATCACGCTCCACCTGCAAGTGCAGATACTTGTGCAGGATCTCCAGCAATCTATCCTTGACAAGCACCTGTTCCCAGAGGTACGCTGTATCATAGCCATTTTCATTGATCGGATTACCCTTGCCACCGACATTACCTGCACCGTTGCTGCCCTGATTGAACGGCAGGAAATAGGTGGACGCACCCTCCAGACGGGTTGTCATATACACATTGGAGAGGTCAACGGCAAAATGCACCAGCACTCGGTTCTTGAACTCGAAAATAGCGTCCTTGCTGGCACGATCGAACTTGTACTGATTGATCGCATTGGAAGTATCCTGCCCTGTGAACTGGCATTTCAGTTCCATGGATACGGTGGGAATACCATTGATGAACAGCACAATATCAATGCTATTTTCATTTTGCAGGGAATAATGGAGCTGTCTTGTGCAGTGGAAAATATTGCTCTCATACTGCATACGGCTTGTTTCGTTGATAGATGTTTCAGGCTTCCAAAATACGGCACGGAACTTGATGCCCCTGTCGGTAAAGCCCTGTCGGAACACTTTCAGCAGTCCTACCATTTTTACTTCACGGCAGAAACGCTCCACAATCTGCTTTTCGCTGTCGCTGCCGTAGATTTTCTCGAAACGCTCCCACGCTTTCGGCTGGCTTGTCCTGATAAAAGAAACAAAGGTCTGCACATCAAGGGCAAGCTTGCGGTCAAAGGCTTTCGGGTCGCCTTTTATGTAGCCGCCGTGAGTGGTGAGATAATCCTCGATGTCCTGTTCAAAGCGTTTTTCTTTGTAATCAAAGTCTGGCATTGTTAATCCTCCGCTTTTATAGTATGATTACAGTACCCGTGTGGAATGATATTTTCCTTTTTCATCTGATTTAAAATCTCTTGCCATGTCGCATGGTTGATATGCCCCTTGTTTTCTGTCCAGTTGTTCATTACATCTGAAATAATCATATTATCATCAGGAGCAGCTATCCCATCAATTAAGAAATCATTCCAAGAAGCTAATAGTGTTGCTACCTTTTCCGCCTTAGAAGTTCTTTTCATGGATTTAAAGAAATCTATAATTCGTTCGATTTCTTTATTGTATTTACCGAAAATCCGTTTGTAATCAGATTTATATGCTGTTGAATTGGTAACTGTGTATTCTATGTTTTTCCCTTTTTTTAGCTTTATCCAACCTTTACGCACAAGGGCGTTTTCGTAATTCTCGATATGCTTGTCATAAGGGCCATGATAGTGCCGAGCATATTCAGTATTAAAAGAAAAACCTATTCCAAGCTCTATTGCATGAAATATCTTCATTAGATGAGTACGACCTTTTAGATGATTGCCACACGTAGTAATGATTTTTTGAAGAAGAAGAATTCTTGCATATTCCTCTTCATTGGTTGGAATGCCGATAGGACAAACTACTGTAATCTCCTCTTTTTGGGGATTCACCTCTCTCTTCCCCGTAACGACCTCATAAATGAGGGATTTTTTATATGCGGTGAGTTTTTCAATGATCGCCTGTTTTTTGGCGATGGCAGAGTCAATTGCAGTATACTTAGTATCTAAATAATTAGCTATAGCGATTTGTTCCTGCAATGGGGGAATACAAACTTTAATATTTCTAAATTTCTCCCAATATAATCTCAATCTAAAATCTGCAATACCATGAGAGTATCTTTGCATTTCCTGTTTAGCCGAAGAAGTACGCAATAATGCTTCAATATATCTGCTTTCTATTTCTGTTGTAGGTTTGGCAACAACATAAGCTGGACTAACCATACCATACACTCTTACTGCCCCAAAAGCACCTTGCCAAGCTCTCATCATATTGTAAGTCAGATCATCAGGATATACTGCTTTGTATTTCGTTTTATCTTCACTACGCCAAAATACACGCTGACTTTCATCGTCCGATAATTCTCGATCAGATACACCAGTATTAATTGAAACAGTCAACACTGGAAGTTCTTCGTTGCCTTTTTCGTTTCTTTCGGTGTATAAATTTGCTATTCGACATACCATCCAATGCTCAGGCACATCTCCAATCCACTCAACCCCACTATCCTTCATCCTCACATCAGGATTCAGCCCCTTTGTGACTGCCTCGGTAATGACGGAGAGCTTATAGGCTTTCAACTTTTCGATGACCTCCTGCTGCCGTGCAATGATGCTGTCGATCTTTTCGCATTTGGTGTCGAGGTAGGTGGAGATTGCTTGCTGTTCTTTATAAGGCGGAACAACAATAGGAAGTGCTGAAAATTCTTCATAGCTTAGTGTATATCGGATATTTTTAGCATAATGATTAAATTTTCTGTCGTGTGAAATATAATTAAACCAATAACCCGCATATTTCGGAAATGTTTTATCAGTACAAGTAAGCACTCTGTATGCAGGAGAAATCATGCCATCATAGAAGCTAATTCCTGAAAACACCGCAGAACAATCCAAATCAAACAGGCACATGATAATATCATTTTCTTTTACATATTGATATGTATCAAAAGATTCTGGTAATTTACCCTCTGCGTTATTGATGTCTTTTTTACGAACACCTTTTGTTGTGAGTGAAAGCAACTGCGTATCAGAAGATTTTTCTCCAACGAGTTCTTTAGTGCAAGTAAACGAATTTTTGTTTCTTAATACATCCCACTCAACAGGAATCTCTCCAATCCATTCGATACCGCTGTCTTTCATTTCACGCATCTGTCTTTTCATCTCCCTCATCTGAGTTACAGTATAGTTTCTTAGCAAGATATTTTTGCAACCACAACCACTTTTGACAAACTTTAATATTGCTGTTATATTTAACAATTTGCGTTTCAATCATATTCATAGTACCCAGAACAAAAACCAACTGATCCTTTAAACATTTATTTACATAATCAACACAAAACAGATAGTCTTCGTCTTGGTGAAGCCATGTACCACAGCGACTTTTTTTATCTTCAGAAGTTAAATTCAATTTGCCAACCAATTCAGGATCAATAATCACTCTTGGGTAAAATGCTACTTTACTTTCAAGTTGATAAGCTTTTACAAGAGCGTTTCCCCATACCATAACATCATCACAAAAATAGTCGCCAATTACAATACCGCCACGTGTTAAGTAGTTTCTCTTCAAAAATTCCATTTGAATGATACCACTCATCATTGCGACAGCTAGGAAACAAGGCTTTTCAAAACCTGTATCACATGAAACTGCTATTGATATATTGTCAGAAAAAATCTTGATTTTAGGTTGTATGTTTTTATTATCAAAAAACCTATTAAATAAATCCAATGCAGATTTATAAGCCGAATGCATCACCTCAAGTGATGATTGAGAATTGTTCTTTATAGCATCAGAGGAACCCAAAATATCAATAAATGCAACAATATGTTGAGTGACTTCGAGCTTATTCTTCATTAAAAACCTCCGCCAGACTGCCGTCAAGCTCCTTTTCCAACTCTAAAATCTCCGCCATAATTTCTGCGGACGGCTTTGGAGCTTCATACTTGTAAAAATATCGTGTGAACGGGATCTCATAGCCGACAGTGGATTTCTTTTTATCTATCCACGCATCAGATGCAAAGGGCAACACCTCACGCTTGAAATACTCGTCAATATCTTCTTTAAGTGGTACGCTCTCCGTATCGCGTAAGGAGGAATCAGGCTGTTTCTTGCCCTTTTTCAGAATCGACTCGCCGCTTTCATCACACAGAGGGCGCTCCACCGTGATTTTGGTATAGCCGAAGTCCTCGTTATCGAAAATCTTGCTGATGTCACTTTCTTTAAAATCGCCGTAAAGTTGGGTGATTTCCGCAATTTCACTTTCGGGGATGTCATTACGCTTGTTGCCGAGAGCCTTTCTGCGCTTCTCAAACAATCCGTTTGCATTGATAAGCTGCACCTTACCCTCACGTTTTGTGCCCGCCTTTTTATTGGACAGCACCCAGATATAAGTGGCAATGCCTGTATTGTAGAAAATATCATTAGGCAGAGCGATGATTGCTTCCAGCAGATCGTTTTCCAATATGTACTTGCGGATATTGCTCGGACCGCTGCCAGCATCACCTGTAAAAAGAGGAGAGCCGTTGTGAATGATAGCAATACGGCTACCGCCTTGTGCAGGTTCTTTCATTTTTGCGATAGCAGTCATCAAAAACAGCATTTGTCCGTCAGAAGCGGCAGGAAGTCCAGCACCGAATCTGCCAGCAAATCCACGCTTGGCTTCGGCTTCCACCTTGGCTTTTTCGTTCTTCCACTCACGTCCGAACGGGGGATTGGAAATGATGTAATCAAAGGTCTGTCCCTCGAACTGATCATCAGAAAGAGTATTGCCATCCTTGATAAAGTCAGCATTATTACCTTTTATGAGCATATCTGCCTTACAGATAGCAAATGTCTGATCGTTCAGTTCCTGTCCGAATGCAAGAAGCTCAGTAGCTTTGTTCAATTCATGGAGATATTCCTCTGCAACAGAGAGCATACCGCCCGTACCGCAGGCAGGGTCATAGATTGTCTTTGCGACATTGCTACCAGAAAGAATATCGTTATCATCATAGAACAAGATATTTACCATCAGACGAATAACTTCACGGGGAGTATAATGCTGTCCTGCATCCTCGTTGTGCGACTCAGAAAATCTACGGATGATCTCCTCAAAGATATAACCCATCTCAAGATTAGAGATCACATCAGGGTGCAGATTGGCTTTAGGTGATGTAAATTCCTTGATAACAATGTAGAGAATACCCTTGTTTGCCATTGTTGTGATGTGACTGTCAAACTTGAATTTCTCGATAATGTTCTGGACATTCTCGGAGAATCCGTTCAGATAGTCACGGAAGTTCGCCTCGATGTTGTCAGGATCGTCCAGAAGCTTTTCAAATGTGAACTTGCTTGTATTATAGAATGCAAGACCGCCAGTGGCATTACGCAGCAGCACATCACGCATAGGAAGCGTCTTAACGGACTCGTACTTTTCCAGTACAGCGTCCTTTGTATCCACAAGAATGCAGTCAAAACGGCGGATAACAGTGAGAGGAAGAATGACTTCTCCGTATTCATGAGGCTTATATACACCTGTTAATTTATCTGCAATCGCCCATATAAGAGCGGCTTTTTCGTTGATATTGGATGTTAAACTCATTTCTATTCTCCGTTCACATATTTAGAAAAAAGGCATACATAAATATTATAACATATTTTTCGTACTATTTCAACAAAAAACATAAGATAATTTGCAAAAAATAATAGCAGAGCCGCACAAAGCAGCTCTGCATTATACTCATAGATTCTTGTACAGCGTAGTCTTTCTGACACCTGTAAGCTCAGTTATCTCCCTAACTGTGTATTCGCCTGTATTGTACAACCTTACAGCTCTTCTTATAGACTCTTTATCAACAGCAGGTCTCCCACCCTTACGTCCTCTGGCTCTGGCAGCTACAAGACCTTCTTTTGTTCTATCGGCAAGAACATCACGCTCAAACTGTGCTAGTGCAGACATCAGCGTAAACAACAGTTTGCCTGTACTGCTTGTGGTGTCTATGGATTCTTTCAGCGAAACAAGATTGACCCCACGACCGTTGAAGGTCTCCATCAGCCATATCAGATCTTTTGTGCTTCTCCCGAGACGGGAGAGGGACTCCACAACAACGGTGTCCCCCTCGGTCAGGCGTTCCAGGAGCTTTTCAAGCTCGGGACGATTTCGCTTTGTGCCTGTCATTTTCTCGTTGTAGATGTGGTCAACACCGTATTTCTCAAGCATATCTATCTGCCTATCAAGATTCTGCTGTTCTGTGGAGACTCGGGCATAGCCGAACACGAAGTTCCGCATTACCATTCACCTCCGCAGTAAGCGTATTCGCAGAGGATCTCCTCGACAACCATTTCGATGCCATCTGGGATATAGAGCAAGTCCTCCACATCATCGACGGTGTAGCCATACTCAAGGAGCAGATCGATGTCCTTTTCAGCAACTCCAATGTAGTTTGCGAACTGTTTCAACTCCTTGACAGCGGCACTCTCGAACCATTCGGCGTAGTCTTCGGGTTCTGCGTGAGTCCACCAGTAGGGACGGTAGCTATAATAATAGTCCATCGCATCTAGCTTTTGTGTATTAAATCTTGCTGATGTAAGCTCGCCGTCAGGGGAGATGCGCAGGATATCTCCGCATTTAGTATCGATTTCCGTGTAGAACTTAGTCACAAGTCCGAGCGTTATCAGTGCGGTGTCCAGAATAGCGGCAGTGCTTGCATAGATGTAGAAGCCCTCTTTCTCAAAGTGGTACAGTGCAAGCGGATTGTCGCCCTTGACGAAGTAGAGGTTCTTCGCTGCATCCAATACCGTAATAGTAAAAGACCCCTCGAGCTGTTCAGCCATCTGTGCGATGCTGTCAAAGTCGAGGGTATCTTTCTGTTCAAGCAACTGAACTGCAATGTAGCTGTCAGTCGCTATATTTGTTGCTGGGAGCTTCAACTCCTTGCGGAGCTTTTCGTCATTATGAAGCACGCCGTTGTGAGCAAGGGCAAAGTCTGTCATACCGCAACGCCCCGAAAACGGGTGATTGTTGTAGTTCTCAAATTTGTTGCCCTGTGTAGCCATGCGGGTGTGTCCCATTATGACATTGCTCTCAAATGGCAGACGGAGCCTCATCTTGTGAGCGGCAAGAGGTCTCTTGAAAATAGACAGCCTGTTGTCGTGGATATAAGCAAATCCAGTAGCATCAGTACCTCTGACCTCGCACTCCTTTGAGAGCACTTTCAGCACTTTCTCGCGTTGGTGCTTGGTGAAGTAATTCCTGTAATCAATCAAACCGAATATAGCGCACATAATTAATCATCCTCCATAAAATCAACAGGCTCATTTACATACAACTGACGCTCCTTGAGATAAGCTATCAGTTCCTTATGCTTTGTAGCATCGAGCGTCTTGACAAAGGTCGTCCAGCTGACATTTGCTATCTCTTTGTCGGTCAGGTAGAGTGCAAGGTCGCATACTTTGTCAACGAGTTCGAGAGTAGCAATGATGGTGTTAGCCTTTAAAGTGCCACGGAACATTCTGAACTCGATCGTGTTCCAGTTTGTGATGTTTACACAAGCATATCTGCCATTGCCACCCTTCTTGGCGTTCTCCATGATCTCTTTCGGATCGTGCTTATAGCCATAGCGAGCCGCCCATTTATTCATAGCGTACTCTGTGCGGCGGCTGAATTTCAGCAACTCAGCCCAGTGGTGCTCCACAAAATACAAAACCCGAGAGATAGCTTCGTCCTGCTCCTCTCGGGTCTCGCCAAATGCGGTGCGGTTCACATGGACGTGAAGTCCGCATGTGGTCGTTTTGTGGCTCTTATAGCGTAGATGAATAGCTTTACCGCAGAGCCGTTCCCACGGCATAGTAGAACGATGATAGTCCAGTGTCATCGGGTGAGTTACTATCTCCATTCCGTCATTCAGGCTGCCGTCTGACTTGATGTAGATGTGCTCAGACAGCACATTCGCAAGGTTGATGAGTGCCTGTGCGTTGTCGCCGATTTTGCCGCCCTCATCGATTTCAAGTTCAACACCGAAATAGCGGTCGCCCTCACCGAAAAACTCGGGGTCGGGCTTGTAGCTGTAGTCACGGATTGGTCCGTTGTTATGACGATTGTAGCAATCATAACAGTAGGCGATGTCATCATCGTCATAAAGATAATTACAATCATCATAGTGAATTACTCTACCGCAATCTTCGCAAGTGGTGTAATGATTATCGTAGCATCTCTGACAGAGCGGAAATGAGTCTGTACCATTATTATCGTCATCCCAGATTCTCTCACCGCAGTGATTACAGACGACCGTTGCATCGTCAAGACATTCCGAGCAAAAGTATTCATCCTCAAAATAGTGAGCAGAATCTCTTGTGAGTTCGCATCTGCAGCGGTCACAGAAAATGATGTCGTTTTGCATTTTGTAGTCCTCCTTAAATCAGTATTCTTCAGCAAAAAGCATGGTGGAATGGGTCTCGTCATCAATGACGAATATCTTGCCTGTAATGGGATCAGTGCTAGGAAACAGATGTTCCTTTGAGTATTCGGGGAACTCCTGCTCGTGCAGAATCTTCTGCTGTCCATTCTCAATGGATAAGGTGAAGACCTGAAGATAGTCCTGTTCCGCGACCTCCATAGTCTGGATAAGCTCCCACAATATAACCTGTGTCATGATGGGAAGTCGCTCTGAGATGCCTTTGGTACAGTAGTGCTGATTGTTGAATTTTTGTGCCATGTTGTTTACCTCCATAAACAGAAAAATCCCCTGAGCAGTTACGCTCAGGGGAACGTTCTATGATCCGATAATTAATCGGGTAGCTTATATAGCTACATGGAGATAATATATAAGTGAAATTATTCGTAAATTCAATAGATATGCTTGCTATTTGTGCCACTGTTTCTTCATTCCAACGAAAGTATCTTTACATAATTATTGTAGTTTCTATTATATGGTTCAAAATCAAAACCACCAGTTGAACTGGTGGTTTGCTCTCGCCCTTCAAGGGCGTATTACCGGCTTGTGCCTGAAGGCACACTGAAAGTCTGGCAACCGCATCTCATTCACTAGCAGCCGCTCAAGCGGCTGTTATTTTTTGCTT
>JAZSGG010000046.1:0-49501 GCA_045532595.1 Oscillospiraceae bacterium
TTTAAATTTTGGTTCCTGTAATATTGACTATGTATATTCTCTTGACCATGAGAAGCTTTGCAGAAAGTATGCTGCATTTGCGCAGAGCGCTGCGCTTCAGGCGTCCAACACCGAGCTTGCGGCGGTACGCTGCGAGCGTGAGTGCGAGAACTTCTACATGGCGGAGTATATGCAGGAGCATATCGGTGAGGAATATGACGGCATGATCTCAGGCGTGAGCGGCGGCGGAATCTACGTTGAACTCCCCAACACCGTTGAGGGCATGGTGTCTGTGACGACTCTCCCCGATGGCGATTACGAGGTGGAGCATGGAGTTATCCTTACAGGTGCCTGTGACGGCAGCACCTACACCGTAGGCGACAAGGTGCGTGTAAAGTGTGTGAATGTCAACGTGAACGGCGGCTTCATAGATTTTGAACTGATCTGATGTACCTGCACCAAAACCACCCTGCAGCATAGAATGTGGAAGGGTAAGATCCACAGCTGTGCTGATGGTGGCGGAGGCTGCCTCAGAAGTATCATCGACGGAGCTTCCGTCCTTGAATAGCCGGAGGCGTTAAGCGGCTGTTTGAATATACCCACAAAAATATGACCCGGGAAGAAATTCTCGGGTCATATCATTATTCGGGAATGGCGCATTGAGATAGAAACCGCACCGTATTTATTCATATGAGTACATCAACAGTAAAAATGACCCACTGAGAACTTCTCTGCGGGTCATTTGCGTATTAGTGTTACTGAGCCATTGCCAGCATCGGTGATGTGCCGACGATATATCCCTCTGAGGAAACGCCGTTGTGCTTCGGCCAATCGTATGTACCGATATCATAGCCGCCGCTGTCGATAAGGCGTTCCATTTCGTCAACAGGGTAAGAGGTGTCCTCAGTGAAATAGAGGAACACGACCTTGCCTCTGTCCATTATTGCACCTGCATATCCCGATTCAAGCTCGGGGTACCATTCAGTCAATCTGATCTCCATCAGCACTTCGGGGTTATACTGACCGTTTGGGCTGTCACCTGCACGGCTGCCGTTCGGATCATTTGCCCATTGGTAAGATCCGCTGTTTCTGAAAGCGCCGAGATTGCCGATAGTAGCATTCCACACGCCGTTTCTGATCTCGATGCCGATATACGAAATTCCATCTTTGTCAGCACCAAAGCCGTTTGTGTCAAATTCGGTCAGGAAGGTATTGAGAGAAGTTCTCATGCTTGCTGCTGTGGAGCAGGCAGATGTAACTCTTGATTCACGAACATAGTCACCCATGCCGAAATCAAAGCTGATGCCGCCAGAGCCGCTGTCGCTTTCCTTCTCGCCGTAGCTTTCGGGAATGATGCCTTCCTTTTTCAGCTCATCAAGGATATCCTCCCTGATCTCCTCTTCAAGCTCCTCACGCAGCTCATCCTCAAGCTCTGCACGCACTTCCTTTTCTATCTCTGCACGCTGTTTCTCGCTGACCTTACAACCGCTCATCAGCAGTGCAGAAACGAGACAGATAACTGCGAAAACACGTCTTTTCATATATTACCCCAGTATTGCTTTGTATTTTTCCAGTGCAGGGAGCCACTTTTCATGCTCCGCAGGCTCGAATGTAACGGTGAGTCCCGAGCTGATGATGATCTCTCTTGCAGTACGGATATCCTTTATCTCGCCGAGCGCCACCAGTGAGCAGATGCCGTTTCCGAGAGCGGTAGCCTCCACGGGACCTGCCACTGCGGGAAGACCCGTAGCCTCTGCTGTGAGACGGCACAGCAGCTTATCCTTTGTGCCGCCGCCGATCATATGCACACGGCTGTACTCATAGCCTGTCAGTGCTGCGATCTTTTTCAGAGTCAGTGCAAATTCGCAGGCAAGGCTCTGATAGATGGTGCGCATTATCTGTCCTGCCGTTTCGGGAACAGGCTGACCTGTTCTGCGGCAGAATTCCTGTATCTTCAGCGGCATATCATCAGGCGCAGCAAACAGCGGATCGTTAGGATCAATAAAGCTTACGAAAGGATCGCATTCCTCGGCCATTTTTTCGAGATCCGCAAAGCTATAATTCTCACCCTTTTTTTCGTAATAGCGCTTAGTCTCCTGAATGAGCCACAGCCCCATAATGTTCTTCAGCAGCGTAGTTGTGCCGCCGTAGCCGCCCTCGTTTGTGAGACCCATTTCCAGTGCCTCTGTTGTAACGATGGGATGGCGCAGCTCGGTGCCGAAAAGCGTCCATGTGCCGCAGCTAAGGAATGCGAAATGCTCATCCAAAGACGGCACTGCCAGTACTGCCGATGCGGTATCGTGGCTGCAGCAGGCGATAACGGGAACAGGCTCGATGCGGAATTCATCGCACAGCTCCTGCTTCAGAACGCCGTAGACCTCGCCGGGATGTATCAGCGGACTGAACAGGCGCTTAGGGAGTCCGAGGCTTTCTATCAGCTTGATGTTCCAGCCCTTTGCCTTGCAGTCGATAAGCTGGCTGGTGGTGGCTTCTGTAAACTCTGCTCTTGCCTTGCCTGTCAGCATATATGCGAACAGGTCGGGCATCATCAGCATTTTTTCCGCACGGAACATGGTGTTCGGCTCGTACTTTTCGAGATAGTAAAGCTGGAACAGCGTATTGATGTTCATCGGCTGGATGCCGCTCTTCATGAAAAGCTCCTCGGCGGAATGCTTTTCATATACCTCCTCAGGCATGCCCTCGGTGCGCTCGTCACGGTAATGCACGGGCTTGCCGAGCAGCTCGCCGTTTTTGTCGAGCAGACCGAAATCAACGCCCCATGTGTCGATGCTGATGGCGTCAAAGCCGCCATTGAACACACCGAAGCTGATACCGATCTTCATCTGTTCCCACAGCTCGTCGATATCCCAGCGGAGATGTCCGTCCTCGGTGACGGGGTTATTCGGGAAGCGGTGGATCTCTTCAAGTGAGATGCCGCTGTTGGTGTATTTACAGAGCATCGCTCTTGCACTGGATGCGCCGAAATCGAATACGAGAATTGTTTTAGCCATATTTCAAGCCCTCAACGTAACAATATTTGCAGTCTGTGTGTCCGCAAGCGGACACCCTGCATTCATTTCTTCGTCATCGGAGCGATGGCGATTTTGCGAGCAAAACCGAAATAAATGCCACGGATCGTATCGGAATACTTTCTGCCCTTACTTGCTGTACTTTCTATATCCCGGGTGTCTGTGTGTCCGCAAGCGGACACCTTGCATTCATTTCTTCGCCATCGGAGCGATGGCGATTTTGCAAGCAAAACCGAAATAAATGCCACGGATCGTATTGGAATACTCTCTGCCCTTACTTGCTGTACTTTCTATATCCGGGGTGTCTGATAGGGAAGCTCTTGCCTATCTCGCAGCACTCCTCAATCTTGTTCATGGGCAGATCCTGAGCGCCGCCCAGCTGACGTGCAACAAGGCTTACCTTAGCAAAATGCTCCAGAGTCTCCATGCGGTAGTAAGCCTGAGTGATATCCACGCCTACTGTGAGAGCGCCGTGGTTTTCCATCAGGATAGTATCATGGTTCTCGAGGTAGGGCAGGATGTTGTCTGCAACGCCCTGAGAGCCGGGAGTGTCATAGGGAGCGATCGGTACGCAGCCGAGGAAGATGATCGCCTCGGGCATAGTGTAGTCGTCCAGCGGCACATGAGCGATTGCGAAGCCTGTTGCTGTCGGGGGATGTGCGTGTACCACAGCGTTCACCTCGGGGCGCTTCTCGTAGCAGCGCAGATGCACCTTGAACTCAGATGTAGGCTTGTAGCCGGGAGCCTCCTCAACTACCTCGTTGTTTGCGTTCATCTTGATTATCATTTCGGGAGTAAGGCTTGCCTTGCTGGTGCCTGTGGGGGTCACAAGGAAGTTGCCGTCGGGAAGTCTTACGGAGATGTTTCCGTCGTTAGCTGCCACCATGCCGAGCTGCCAGAGCTTATGTCCGACATCGCATATTGCCTGTTTTAATTCTAATTCTGTCATGATTTTATGTATCCTCTCAAAATATATCGATCCTGAAGCTGAGATACTTTATTTTATGCATTTTTCAGCTCCGTTTATTTATTTTATCATTTAATCCGCAAAATGTAAAGCTTTTCATAAATGTTTTCCTTTGTGCAAAATTAACAAAATTGCCCTATCGTATTTCTCAATTCTCCGACGCATCTTTTCCTTGTAAAATTCTTCGGTTTGGTGTATAATGAATTACATAGATTGTAATGGGTGAAGTATACTCATTTTTAGGTGAGCAAACTATTTCTGTTACAAAATACTCGCATTACGGAGGTGCGTTTAGTGAGTGAGAATAATTTAAAATGGATCCCTCTCGGCGGTATGGACTTATCCGCAGCGAATCTCGCAGCAGCTGAAAAGCTCCGCAAGTTCGGATATGCCCTGATGTTCAACGAGTTCGGTTCCGAGAAGATGACAAAGACAGGTCTTTGCATTTATGATGTACTTGCAGAAAAGGAAAGACCTAATATACTGCTGATAACATCCAATATTGAGCTTTACGGCTGGCACAGGATCCTGATGACAGGTATCGGCGCTGATTTCAAGATAATCAGCGGCGCTTCCAATTCCATCGTGTTCTTCTCAAAGGAATGCCCCAATCTCTGCCTGATGTCTGCAGAGGCGCTCACAAAGGCGAATGGTCTGAAGAATAAGGCAGGCGCTGACTTTGAATGGGATCTCATCATTATTGATGATGAGCAGGGCAGCGGCGCTCCTGATTACACATATTATAAGAATAACATTCCCTGGAAGTGTGAGAGACTTCTCATCAACACTCCTTACCCCGCAAAGAAGGAAGAGAACTTTGACGCTCTGAAGGAGCTTGTGAAGAGCCTGCTTATTGATGCGGATATCGACGATATCGAGCTTTCTCTTGATGCTGCGGGATTTGACGCTGATTCTCCCATCATGCGCTATTTTGACAAGCGTGTGTATGACGGCAGCCTCAAGCGCAACATCTCTATCAGAGAATACAGCTTTGAGGAAGATAAGATCAGCGGTCTGCGCCGCAGGATAGATCTCAGATCGGGACTCCCTGTATATAAGCACGGCGGCAATATCTTTGAGGATTTTGACTGCGAGCTGAAGAACATCTATCAGAAATCCTCCTACACTCGCTCGGAGGTAGAGGAGCTTCGTTCCTTTGATAAGAAGCTGGATAACTTCCTTGCACTGCTGGATGAGATACTGGCTGATGAAAGCAACCGTGCAATGGTATACTGCTGCGAAAAGAACACCATCGATTATCTCAGAAAGGTGATCGGCTGCGTTTATGGCAAGAATGTAGTAAAGACATCAAACGGTGAGCTTTTCACAAACGAGGATATTCTCAGAAAGCTTCGTGCGGATGATTCCACTGCATATCCCAGAGTTGTGCTGGGCGTTGACAGCCTCGGTGCTGTAGGCGACGCTTTCGACCGCATCAATTACATAATCAACTACGAGCTGCCTTCTTCTGCTGCGCTGCTTGAAAGACGTATGACACGCCATGGCGCAAAGAACGAGGCTGAGCGTCAGTTTATAATCTTCCGTGATACAAACAAGCAGTTTGACTCCCGTATGCTGGATAAGGTAATGTACGGCAGTCTGGCATCCGCTTTCTGCTGCGGACTTCCCTCCAGAAACATCCTGCTGGATATCGCAGGCAAGGGCGAATATATGGCAAATGTTTTCGAGGATCTCAAGTATGTAGTGAGCTACTCAAACGAGGTGGACAGCTGTTTCGATCTTATCAAGAAGTTCAAGGGCGATTACGCTGCCTTCGGAACAGAGAAGATCACCACTGCAAAGCACCTTGCTGAATTCTCTGAGAAGCTGCTGAATCGTCTGTGCAAGGCACTCGGCGTTGAAAAGACAGCTTCCGCTGAGGATGTGGCTGCTGCTGTCAATGCACTTGACGGTCTGTGTTATCTCGATGATGGAAAAATTACAAAGGTTCCTGCCGATAAGCTCTCCGCAATGAGCGCAAGCTTCGATGGCGAGGCATGGAAGTCCCTGCCCTTCGCAAGTGAGGCGGTCAGCGGTCTTGAAGAAGCTAAGAAGCATATCGACGAGCTTCATGCAGACGATAATTTCCATCTGAATATAAAGACTGAGCTTTCCGAGCTTGTGGACAGCATTCAGTATCCTGTTCTTTTCGGTATCTGGAGATACAGAGTCCGTGAGCAGGATTCCACAAAGTCCTTCAAGGAATACATCAGGATCTATAACGAGGGCATCTGATCCTCACACCAAACGCACTTCCACGCCGCACAGGGCAGTGCGTAAATACATATAGGTGCGGAGAAACGAGGCGTATTTATGAGCGAAAGCTATGAGGCTGTTGAACAGCTGCTTGGTGACTTTTTTGAACGACACACCTCAGGTGATAAGGCAGGTATGTCCGAGGTCCTCCAGAAGCTGCAGATGATGCTGTATTCCGGTGAGGTGGACAGCACTCCCTTCAAGGATTACTTCAACAGTATGTATACTGGCAGAAGCGCAATAAATGTTACAGGCATGATGAAGGATTATCCCCGCGAGTCCATCATCCGTGAGCTTCTGCAGAACGTTTTCGGCTGTGATTACGAAGAAAATGACATCAAGGTAATGATCGAGTTCCTTGACGAGGGTCAGGTAAAGCTCACCTATAACGAGACAGGTTTTAGCCTGGAGCAGGTATTCTATTATCTCTCTGTCGGCAGAAACGACGGCAACACCGAGCGTGAAGGCCGTTTCGGTCTCGGTGCGAAGAGCGTATTCGCAAACGTTGACTGGTTCAAGATGCGTTCCAACAACTACTCTCTGCGTGTTGTTAATGACGGCGGCACTCTCAAGGTGCGTGAGCTGGAGCTGAACGGCCCGAAGTTCAACCACACTGAGATCGTGTTCGGTCTGGATGACGAGAGCCAGAAGAAGCTGCATCAGAACCTGATATCCATGTGCGCCGAGAAGGGCGATTACATGAATATCGTTGACCTGTGCTTTGCGTTCATCCGTAAAAAGCACCTCAAGGCAACAGATGAGCAGGTATGTCACTCCCGCACATTCAATATTGCTATCATCAATTACGGCAAGCCTGAGGTCGTATATAAGATCCAGGAGTTCCGCCGTGATGAGAACGATCTGCCCAAGGTGCGTTTCTTTGAGAACGGCAAATCCGTTGCTGACTTCATCCACATGGAGAACGACGGCTTTGTATACCTGATCCCGTTTGCTATCTCCGGTGCAAGACGTGAAGCGGCAAGAGTGCTGATGAACAAGTACAACTACTTCTCCACCTTTGAGCTTACAGGTCTTGTAAAGGCAAGCAGCCAGGAATTCTTACAGGAGCAGCTTTCTGCATTCTTCGTAAGTGTTCCCAATAAGTATATCACCAACAACCGTGCGGGTATCCGTCACGACTGCATTGAGGAAGTTTCCAAGCAGATCGAAAAGCACATCGTTGAGATCGTGGATGAGTACAAGGCTCTGTTTGTTCTGGAGCTTGCACAGCGTCCCGATAATGCCGAGCGCTATATGCTCCGTCCGAGACAGTATGTGTTCGAGTTCTTCTATAACTACATCAATACAAGCTCTCTCGTAAAGGGCCTGAAGGAGCAGTTCGGAAGCTCTATTTCCGTCAAGCTGCCCAATATCGAGGAGCCTGTCACCTTCACCGAAATGAAGGAGAACGGCTTCTTCACCGAGCATAGCGGCATCTCCAAGGAGGAGCATGACGACGGCACTGCAATGCAGCTGCTGTACAATGATCTCGAGCAGATGGAGGGCTGGTTCAAGGGCGAGCAGAATCACGTTCTGTTTGCTAAGTACAACTGGCACGAGCAGGCTACCGATGAGAGCGGCAGCGAGTATGTCTATGCATTCCACGAGGACGATCAGGTATTCCTCATGTCCTCTGATAAGAACAGACAGATCAAGGATTACGATCTGTCCGAGGGCTTCAGAAGCATCATCAGCCTGAAGCTGAACAACTGTGTTATCGACGGCGCTGTTGCTGATGAAAATGCACTTGCTGAGGCATTTGAGGTAATCGACGAGATGTTTGGTGAGAGCTACCGCATCGGCATGAAGTACTTCCAGTTCATCATCACCAGCGGCGCTACCACTATCCAGTTCGAGGTATCCAAGATCAATATCGGCAACCTGAAGAAGGCAATGGACGTTATCTCCGCACATGAGATGCGTTTCGAGAACCATCAGGTATATAACTCCGTAGTAACTCTCATCATGAACTCCTTCACCAACGGTAAGGATACGATGGACTTCCTGCGTGAGATCAAGAGCCAGGGCGGCGAGGTTACTCTTGCACTGGATATCAACAAGCGCTACCGCTTCGCAGCATACGGCAAGCAGTTCATGATCCCTCCGATCATCACCAATGCCGATCTGCTGGAGATCATCGGCGACGTTTATGTACTCATCGACAGCGGCATGTTCAACAACCGTGTGTTCGACTTCCCGTACTCCGCAGCACACTACAGCTTTGACGCTGAGGAGATACTTACAGCGCTTCCCGTATGCGGCTCTGTTTCCGCTATTGAGGAGACCATCGCAAAGATCTATGTCTGCGATCTCGGTCTTGACAAGATCGCACTGATCGACGGCAACAACAAGATCATGAAGATCATTGATACCGCCGAGCCTATCAGCGATGCTGACAAGGAAAAGACCGCAAAGTACATCGTTCTGCGTGAGGGTCTGCCTAAGCCTCAGTTTGCGAAGTTTGTTGAGTTCATTCTCACAGGTAATACCACCACTGCTCTTACAGCGCTGTATTCCAGCACAGAGGAGCCTAATCAGGTGCTGCTGGATCAGCTGCCCTATTATTACAAGCCCGTTCCCACCATCCAGAAAGGTGAGTTCGGCTTCCTGCGCTCTGAGATCAAGCGCATTGCGGGCATCAAGAATCCCAGACTCTACAAGAACTACTTCACTCGTGATATCAATGCAAAGCTGTTCGGTTACGGCGGCGCTTGCCAGTGCTGTGACTATGAGTCCAACATCATCAACAGCTTCACACTGAAGAGCTTCTCTATCGGCGTTCTGAACGGTGAGAAGGAGCAGAAGTTCAACTTCTCGCTGTATATGTGCGCTAATGATGCGATCAATGCAGGCGGCTGGATCATTGATGATCTCAGCATCGGCGGCATGTCCCCCTTCCTGTGGCTGGAGGAGATCAACATGATAGATTACATCCCGCCCGAGTTCCTGTACGCTCGCATCAAGTACCGTCCTCAGGTTACTTACGATATCTGCGAGCCTTCCGAGGATGAGGAGAATGCAATCTCTGCTGAGAACATCTACGATGGCGCTCAGGAGACCCTTGATATCATTCTCTCGCCTATGATGGCAGCAAAGTGGGTAGAGGATAACACCAAGTAAATATTAAAACGGCATCGCTCAGGCGGTGCCGTTTTTACGCAGAAAGAGCAGGCGCAGTGCCTGCTCTTTTTATATGTTAAGGGGGAATATCAGCGGAGAGATACCGGAGAATTCAGCTGATATACATTCGCCTTCGGGATAGGATCTTGTAGAAAGCACACGCCTGCCGCCGTCCAGATAGACTTCAATGCTGCTTGTGTCGGCGATAATGCGTATATCACGGCAATCATCGAGTCGTGTGAAACGAGTAGTCCTGCCTGCGCCGAAGGTGCTGTCTGTAAACTCCATTGTGAACAGACCTTTTGCATAGCTCAGCTTCAGCTGCCCGAGTGTTATCGAAAACTCCTGTGGCGTTTCGGCAATGATATCGCAGGGCAGAGGGAGCATATCTGTATTGCACAGCTTCTCTCCACGAAGTGTATCTATCTCTTTTGCGGGGTTCTGCAGGAGCTGTCCGTCCTCCGCCCGTGTTATCTCACGGGGCAGGGTAAGGCAGTGCTGCCATCCGAGCTGTATGGTGGGGTTGGTGTAGGGCTGATCTCCGCCGCCCATCCAGCCGAACAGAATTCGCCTGCCATCAGGGGCGAGAAATGTCTGCGGAGCGTAGAAGTCGAAGCCGTAATCCCATTCCTCAAATTCGGAAAGACCATTGTCTGCATGGAAATAACCTGAATGATAGGTGTTCTGGTACCGCTCAGACTGCTGCGGTATTCCCTGCGGAGAGATGCTGAGATAGTCGTGACCATCCAGCGTAAAACGATCGGGGCATTCCCACATATATCCGTGATCAGGTACGCTTTCGCAGCCGTCATATACCCAGTGTCCGAGATCCTCCGAGGAATAATACAGCACGCAGCCCTCATCCGAAAGCGTTCTGGCGCCCAGTACCATGCGCCATTTCCCGTTTTCCTGCCACACCTTAGGATCACGCACATGGCAGGAGCAGAATCCGGGATAATCCGCATTGCGCAGCAGCACCTGTTTTTCTCCCATATCCTGTCCGTTTTCCGTGATCATGCGGATGACATTGGCGCCTCGCCCTTCTTTTATGAGATCGTAACCTTCCTCCTCCACGTTTCCCGTGTAGAAGATGTGCAGTTTATTATCGTGTACAACGGCGCTGCCCGAAAATGCGCCGCTGCGATCCTCGGTGATATCGGGTCTGATAAGAAAGCCTGTGAATCTCCAGTGCAGGAGATCCTCGCTCTCGTAATGGCCCCATCCACGATCTCCTGCGCCGACTGCGCTGTCAGGCGAATACTGAAAATATACATGATAACGGCCGTTGAAATACGCAAGGCCATTCGGGTCGTTCATCCATCCGTTGGGAGGCTCTATATGCAGCTTCTGCCGCCATTTATTATTGCTGTTGTTCATTTTGTCCTCCTTGCTCGTTTTAATAATTATATTATATGCCGTGGCGGATGTCAAGTGAAAGTTGTGAGAAAATTTATTAAAATCGCTTGACAAATTAATAATTTTGTGATACGATTATTAACAGAAGATGAAAGGAGCTGATGAGTTGGAAAAGAATATTTACAGCCTCGTATTATCAGACAGCGTGGTTGAAGCGGTGGATGAGCTTGCCCGTGCAGCGGGTCTCAGCCGCTCCGCAATGATAAATCAGATACTTGCGGAGCGTGTGGCGTATGTAACGCCCGAGATGCGCATGAGACAGGTCATCGGAGCAATGCAGCGTGCAATGAACGAGGGCTTTTTCTATCTGGAGCAGCCTACCGCCGCCACATTATCCTGCCGCACGGCGCTGAAATACCGCTACAAGCCTACGGTGCGCTATTCTGTGGAGATATTCAGCAGGGGCGGAGTCAAGGCAGGCGAGCTGAAGGTGTCCTTCCGCACGCAGAATGCACAGCTCATCGGCGACCTGATGGGATTTTTCCGCTGCTGGGCGGCACTGGAGCAGAAGTATATATCGGCGAAGCTGTCGCAGGATATATTATATACGATAGACAGCGGCAGATTCACACGAACGCTCAACATGCCCACGGAGCAGCTTTCGGATGAGGCACTCGGTCAGGCGGTGGCAGATTACATGGCGATGTTCGATCTTGCCATGAAGGATTATTTCGCCTGCCTGCCTGAGACAGCGACCGCATCGGCAGCAGCCGAGAGAAGCTATGCCGCAAACATTGTAAGACAGAAGGTTATCATATAAGGAGGAATGCATTATGAATCCTAACAAGTTCACACAAAAATCGCTGGAGGCTATCCAGTCGGCACAGGATATCTCCATAAGCTATCAGAACAACCGTATGGAGCAGATGCATCTGTTTTATGCGCTGCTGATGCAGGATGGCGGTCTGGTGCCGCAGATACTCACACGCATGAATATTGATGCAAATGCCGTGGAGCAGGCTGCGCTGAAGTTTGTGGAGAAGCTTCCGAGAGTAACAGGCAGCGGCAGGGAGGCTGGCAGCATCTATGTATCTCCCGAGCTGGATAAGGCGCTTTCCGAGGCGGAATCTCAGGCGGAGCGCATGAAGGATGAATATGTTTCGGTGGAGCATCTTTTCATTGCACTCATCGAAAAGGCGGACAGTGATGTTTCGGGCATCCGCAAGAGCTTCGGCATTGATAAGAACAAGCTGCTGAAGGCGCTTTCGGATATCCGCGGCAGCGCAAGAGTGACCTCGCAGAATCCTGAGGAGACCTATGACGTGCTGAAAAAGTACGGTCAGGATCTGGTGGAGCTTGCACGTCAGAATAAGCTTGATCCTGTTATCGGCAGAGACAGCGAGATCAGAAACGTTATCCGCATACTTTCCCGTAAAACAAAGAACAATCCCTGCCTTATCGGTGAACCCGGCGTCGGCAAGACTGCCATTGCCGAGGGTCTGGCGCTGCGAATCGTTCGTGGCGATGTGCCTGCAAATCTGAGGGATGTGAAGGTGTTCTCGCTTGATATGGGCAGCCTTATCGCAGGTGCGAAGTATCAGGGTGAATTTGAGGAGCGCCTGAAGGCAGTGCTGCAGGAGGTCAAGAAGAGCGAGGGCAAGGTGCTGCTGTTCATCGATGAGCTGCATCTCATCGTCGGCGCAGGCAAGAACGGCGGCGCTATGGACGCAGGCAACCTGCTGAAGCCCATGCTTGCAAGAGGCGAGCTGCACTGCATCGGTGCAACCACTCTTGACGAGTACGCAAAGTATATCGAGAAGGATCCTGCGCTTGAAAGACGCTTCCAGACAGTGCAGGTGGATGAGCCTACAGTGGAGGATACCATCTCCATCCTGCGTGGTCTGAAGGAGCGTTATGAGGTGTTCCATGGCGTAAAGATCCATGACAATGCGCTGATAGCTGCCGCTACGCTTTCCAATCGCTATATCACCGACCGTTTTCTGCCCGACAAGGCGATAGACCTCGTGGATGAGGCGTGTGCGATGATACGCACCGAGATGGACAGCATGCCATCCGAGCTTGACGAGATACGCCGCAGTATTATGCAGCTGGAGATCGAAGAAGCTGCGCTGAAAAAGGAGACAGACGCTCTTTCTCTTGAGCATCTGGAGGATATCAGAAGAGAGCTTGCGGAAATGCGTGAGAAGTTCTCGGCAATGGAAGCGCAGTGGGCGAATGAGAAGACCGCCATCAACAAGGTGCAGGAGCTGCGTAAGGAGATAGAGGCCACCAATGGCGACATTGAAAAGGCTAAGCGTGAGTATAACCTCAACAAGGCTGCTGAGCTGCAGTATGGAAAGCTTCCTCAGCTGCAGGCAGAGCTTGAAAAGGAGGAGCAGCTTGCGGAGCAGGCAAAGGCGAACTCCATGCTGCGTGACGCAGTAACCGACGAGGAGATAGCAAAGATAGTCGGCAGATGGACGGGTATTCCTGTGGCAAAATTGGTGGAGGGCGAGCGTGAGAAGATACTCATGCTGTCTGACACTCTGCATAAGCGTGTTATCGGTCAGGACGAAGCGGTAGACCGTGTGACAGAGGCCATCATGCGCTCCCGTGCAGGCATCAATGATCCTCGTAAGCCGCTCGGCTCGTTCATGTTCTTAGGCCCTACAGGCGTAGGTAAGACGGAGCTTGCAAAGGCTCTTGCTGAGGCGCTTTTCGATGATGAACACAACATCGTCCGCCTTGATATGAGCGAATATATGGAGAAGCACAGCGTATCGAGACTTGTAGGAGCGCCTCCCGGATACGTCGGCTATGAGGAGGGCGGACAGCTTACCGAAGCGGTGCGCAGAAAGCCTTACTCTGTAGTCCTTTTTGACGAGGTGGAGAAGGCTCATCCCGATGTGTTCAATGTGCTGCTGCAGGTGCTGGACGACGGTCACATCACGGACAGTCAGGGCAGATTCGTGGACTTCAAGAACACTATAATCATCCTGACATCCAATCTCGGCAGCCAGTTCATACTTGACGGCATCAGAGAGGATGGCAGCATCTCTGATGAGGCGAGAGAAGCGGCAGAGGGCATGCTGAAGGCGTCCTTCAGACCCGAGTTCCTCAACCGTCTGGATGAGATAGTGTTCTACAAGCCGCTGACAAAGTCCGAGATATTCGGCATAATCGACCTGCAGACCGCATCCCTCAGAAAGCGTTTGAAGGAAAAGCAGCTTGAGCTGGATATCACAGACGAGGCAAAGAGCCTCATCGTTGAGGCAAGCTACGATCCCATTTACGGCGCGCGTCCGCTGAAGCGCTATATGCAGCGCCATCTGGAGACTCTCATCGCAAGGGAGATACTCTCCGATAAGGTGAAGCAGGGCGATACTATAAAGATCGGCGTGGCGGATGATAAGCTAGCGGTGGTGTAAAACAATCAAAGTGACTTTTGGTGCTTGCGTCAGAAGTCACTTTTCGTTTTTGGATATTGACTTGCTTCATAATTTTTGTTATAATTATCTGAACGATAAATAGGAATTTGAAGAGGTAATGACGGTGAAGATAATTGAAACAGAGAGAATGATAATAAGACCATTAACTATAGATGATGCAAAAGATGTATTTGAATGGACTGGTGATCCTATTGTAAATATGTATATGCCATATCCTTTGCATGAAAATATTCATCAAACGGAAGAATGGATAAGCACTTTGGGAGATAAAAATGAATTTTGCTTTTGCTTAAGGAATACAGGAAAGGTAATAGGTTCAGGTTCTATAACATACAGGACGGAATATAAAGCCTATGAATTAGGTTATAACTTGAACAGAAAGTTTTGGGGTAAGGGATACGCAACCGAGGCTGCTAAAGCAATGGTTCAATGGGCTTATCAAAATCTCGGTGCTCGTGATTTTTTTGCACGTCATGCAAATGCAAATAAAGCATCAGGAAATGTAATAACGAAATGCGGTTTTCAATTTGAAAAATATGGACAGTATTCAAGATATGATGAAAGTGAGACATTTGAAGCTTCGTATTACACATTACATCTTGAATAACAAATTCCAATTTATCTTGAAATCAACAATAACCCGTGGAGAAGTCTTCACGGGTTATGCTTTATTTGTTCAGAATACCATCGGCTGTATCTGCCGTCCGTCCAGCGCCTCGACTATGGTGTCGGGGATGCGTGTGAAATCCGCCACCATGGAAAAGGGCTTCGCCTCGGGGTCATCCTGCCTCAGCGGCACGAAGTAGAGATTGCGGTAGTTTCTGAGTGCGCCTATGTTCTTTGCAGAGCCTGAAAGCGCATCGTTCGTGGATACCGCTATCACCACGGGGCGCTGATTCCTCAGATGGCTCTTCACTGCGAGACACACGGGTGTGTCGGTTATGCCGAGAGCAAGCTTTGCAAGGGTGTTTCCCGTGCAGGGTGCCACCAGCAGCACATCGAACATGTGTTTCGGCCCGATAGGCTCTGCGGCGGTGAGGTCAAGGATGACGTTGCCCGAGAGCTTCTCCAGCCGTTTCAGATGCTCCTCTGCCTTTCCGAAGCGGGTATCGAGACCTGCGGCGTTGTAGGACATTATCGGGGTAACGATACAGCCCATATCCCGCAGCTGCTCCAGCTGTGAGAATACCTTGCTGAAGGTGCAGAACGAGCCGCATATCGCCGCTCCCACCCTGAGACCTGAAAATCGTGTTACATCGGTCATATATCTGAAGTCCGCCTTGCCTGCGGACGTTCCTCCTCTCTTGTGAGATCGCTATACCAGTGATAATATCACCTGCGCAATGGCTTCGCCTGCCGTTATGGGGGAGAATTTTCCCGGCAGACCGCCTGCGGTGATGTGCTTTACTCCGTATTTTGCTGCGAGTGCTTTTTCCGCTTCGGGGGATTTGCTTGCAAGCTCCATGTACAGTGCGCCTGCCCGAAGCTTGCGGAAGCTCTCCTCGCTGAAAAGCTGTGACGGAACGGTGTTCAGTATGATGTCTGCCTCACTGCAGAGTGCATTCAATTCTGATATATCTGAGCTGTGTATATATTCAAGCTCCGCTCTCGTGCGTTGAACTGCGTTTCGTGCGCAGACGGTGCAGACGGCACCGAAGCTTTTCAGCAGGCGTGCGGTGTGCAGGGCTATTCTGCCACCGCCTGTGATGAGGATGTTCGCTCCGCACAGTGAGTATTCAGTGTTCTGTATAAGCAGGGAAACGGCGGCTTCGGCGGTGAGGGCAGCGTTTTTCAGTGTGAGCGTCTCCTCAGCGAAGTAATCCCGCAGTCGCAGTCCGTTATCACTGCAGAGCTTCTGCAGTGCGGGATGCGAGCCGCCCGAAAACACCACTGCGCCTTCTTCGGCGTATTCCGTTATCAGCGAGAGCGGCAGCTGCTCGGCTGACAGCGGCGCATTGATGAGAGTACCGTCCATAGTAGCGGGCAGCGGCAGGACTATCGCTCCGTATTTACCTGAGGGGGCAGAAAAGCCGTCGGAAAGCCCGAGCGCACTGACGCTTCGCCTGCGTGCTATGTCCAGAGCTGCGTATATGATACGGCGGTCGCCGCCGAGAAAGAGAAATCTGTTATCCATTGCCTACCTCCGTTTCCTTGCCACATTGTATGCGCAGGGGCAGGGAAGTGTTAATGAGGATAATTCATCTTCCCTATTGTATTTTGGCGGAAAAAGTGGTATACTTAATATATTAACTTACACATATCTACAAGGAGTGACTTGATATGCGCAGCTGCGGAATACTCATGCATATAACCAGCCTTCCCTCGCCTTACGGCATAGGCACCTTCGGTAAGGAGGCAGAAAAGTTTGCGGACTGGCTGAAGGAAGCGGGTCAGAAATACTGGCAGGTGCTTCCGATAGGTCCCACAGGCTACGGAGATTCGCCTTATCAGCCGTTTTCCACCTTTGCGGGAAATCCTCTGCTCATTGATCTTGATGAGCTGGTGGAGACGGGCTACATCACAAAGCAGATGTGTGAGGAGGCGGATTTCGGCGCAGATCCTTCCTACGTTGACTACGAAAAGGTGAACAGCACCAAGATGGCACTGCTGAGAGAGGCATTCAAAGGCTTCACGGACGATGTGGGATATACATCCTTTGTACGCACCGAGGAGGACTGGCTGGAGGATTACGCCCTGTTCACCGCCCTGAAGGATAAATACGGCGGAAAGCCCTGGACAGAGTGGGATGCTGATATCAAGATGCATCAGCCTGCGGCAGTAGCTCGCTACAGGGAAGAACTCAAAGAGGAGATACGCTTTGTGAAGTTCGTGCAGTATATCTTCTACCGCCAGTGGGATCGCTTCCACCGTTACTGCAATAAGAACGGCATCCAGCTTATCGGCGATATCCCGATATATGTTTCCCCCGACTGTGCGGATGTGTGGTCTCGTCCTGAGCTTTTCGAGCTGGATGAGCGCAGAAATCCTGCAAGAGTGGCAGGTGTGCCGCCTGATTATTTCTCTGCAACAGGTCAGCTGTGGGGAAATCCGCTTTATGACTGGGAGGCAATGAAGAAGGATCACTACAAGTGGTGGATAAAGCGCATCGGCAAGGCAACAGACTGCTTCGATATGCTGCGCATAGATCATTTCCGTGCTTTTGATACCTACTATGCGATCCCGTTCGGCGAAAAGACCGCCGAACACGGCAAGTGGGAGAATGGCCCGGGCATGGACCTGTTCACTGCAATAAAGAACGATCTCGGCGATGTGAACATCATCGCAGAGGATCTCGGCGATATCTTCGACAGCGTGAAGGTGCTGCTGAAGGATAGCGGCTTCCCCGGAATGAGAGTGCTGCAGTTCGGCTTCAATCCCGAGTTCAATGATAACGATCATCTGCCGCATCACTATCCCGAAAACTGCTGTGCATACACAGGTACGCACGACAACGCCACTATCATGCAGTGGTACAAGGAGGCGGACGATAAGTCCAGACGCATGGCGAAGCGCTATCTGAAGCCACGCCTGTTTGAGAGCATCAATATGTGCTTCATCAGAAATGTATATGCATGCCCCGCAAGGCTTGCCATAATCCCTATGCAGGATGTGCTGGGTCTCGGCAAGGAGGGCAGGATGAATGTCCCCTCCACTCTCGGCGGCAACTGGAACTGGCGTATGAAGCAGGGAGGAGCAAACTCCGCAAGAGCGGCAAAGCTCAGAGTGCTGGCGCAGACTTATTTCAGATAAAAGTATACGGCTTCCGTTTTTCGGGAGCCGTTTTTATGTGTGATTTTCTCTTGACATATTTATACAAATATCATATAATTGAATCAATATCATTCTTTGGAGGATATCCTATGAAACGAAAAATATCCGCACTGCTTTGCTGTGCTTTCATCCTTACATCCTGTGCGGCACCATCCGAGAGTCAGCCGACATCTGAGGCACAGACCACATCCGCCGTAACGGAGATCACTTCAGGCACTGAGCAGACCGCTGCATCCGAGCAGACAGAGCCTGAGCAGACCACGTCTGAGCAGACTACATCTGAACAGACCACCGCCGCAACATCCACCGCTGCTTCTGAGCCTGTTACCGAGCAGCCTGCCGAAGCAGATACCGCCGAAAGCGTGGAGGATGCAGAGACAGTTGCTCCAGAGACTGCGGAAGCACCTGTGCAGACCGAAGCGACCACAGCGGCAACCACCACGATCGTGACCGCCGCTGCGACTACAACAACTGTGACTACCTCTGCAACAACGACAGCCGCAACCACGACCACCGTTGCTACCACTACCACTGCAGCAGAGCCCGAGGAAGAACCCGAGCCTGCAAAGCCTGTGTTCCCTGCGTTTGAATATGACAACAGCGCTGCGCTTCGCATGAAGGAGTACGGTGTCGATACCGCAGCACAGGAGGAAAGATACGCAAAGCTTGCAGAGGAAACAAAGCTTCCCATAATCCATGTCTCCACCGAGGGCGAGCAGCCGATAATGTCCCGTGAGGAGTACAACAACTGCCTCGTGGATATGTTCAACTGCGATGAGGAGTATATGCTTCAGGCTCGTGAGGGTGGCATCAAGATCAGAGGAAACTCCACCGCATATTACGGCGATCCTAATCAGGTTCTGAGAAATCAGGTGCCGTACCGCATCAAGTTCGATAAAAAGACGAATATGATGGGTCTGAACGACGGCGCTGAGTGCAAGAGCTGGGTGCTGCTGAAGGCAACATGGCAGATAATGCCTGATTACATAGCCTTCCAGTTTGCGGAAACGCTGATGAAGGATGAATACTACAGCTCCGACTGCACTTTTGTATATGTCTATGTCAACAGGGATTTCAAGGGACTTTACCTGCTGTGCGAGCAGAATCAGGTCAACCCCAACCGTGTTGATCTCCCTGAACATGACGAGGGCTACACAGGTACTGATATCGGATATTTCTACGAGATAGACAACTATGCCGAAGAGGATCCCTACTGGTTTACCGTGGATTACTGCGGCGAGACTCTGACCGACCTTGAAGGCACCGAGCGTGCGCTGGTATCTGCGGAATATTCCATCAAGAACGATATCTACTCGCAGGAGCAGGTGGACTTCATAGCCGCTTATACGAACAATGTATACAAGCTGATGGTGCAGGCGATAAAGTACGGAAGATACTACGAGTTCGATGCTGATTATCAGCTGGTTGAGGCGCAGGATAAGTACAGCTCTGCATACGAGTGCATCAATGCAGAGGTGGATCTTGATTCCGTTGTGAATATGTATATCCTGTATGAGATCACCCATGATTACGACTGCGGCGAGGGCAGCTTCTATATGGCGAGGGACTTCAGCGGCAAGAGCAGCTTTGACAGGCTGACCTTCACTGCCCCCTGGGATTTCAACTGGGCATACAGCGATTCCCCTGTGAGAAAATACTACGCAGGCGCATTCAATGCCGATAGCTTTGTGAATCAGTACGGCGATCGTTCCAATCCCTGGTTCATCCTGCTTATGAGTACAGACTGGTTTACCGAAATGGTAAAGGAGCGCTGGCAGGAGCTTTACAACGCAGGTGAGATTACCGGCACACTTGATGCGTGCAATGCATATCTCAAGGAATACTGGGATGATCTTGAAGTGCCGAACATGTATTGGTCAAACAATGCGCAGGAGCTTCTCAAGTGGGTGAGAAACCGCCTGAAGTGGCTCAATATGGAGTGGGGCAGCGAGAGCTGATCTTTATCACAATATAAATAGGACCTGAGGTAGATCCTCAGGTCCTTAGTTTTATATCAGTGATATTTCGGCTCGCAGGTGAGGTTCACACCGAGGCGCTTGAAGGTTCTCTCATCAACTGTCGAGAGGATAACGGAGGAATGTACCTCACAGCCTCTGAGGTTTGCAAGCTGCTCCATTGCAAGCTTTGCCTTTTCGCTGGTTGCGGCACAGATAGAGAGCGCTATCAGTGTTTCGTCAGTGTGCAGGCAGGGATTTGAACTGCCGAGGTGTTCCACCTTCAGGCTCTGGATAGGCTCGATAACAGCGGGGGACATCAGCAGTATCTCATCATCAATGCCGCCGAGGTGCTTCAGTGCATTCAGCACGAGAGCAGACGCCGCCCCGAGAAGATTTGAGGTCTTTCCTGTGATTATCGTGCCGTCGGGAAGCTCCATTGCTGCGCAGGGAACACCTGTTGCGGTCTCCTTTTCAAGTGCTGCGGCAACGACCTTTCTGTCGGCGGTGGATACTCCTGCCTGCTTCATCATAAGCTCCAGCTTCAGTATCTCGTCATCCTGAACGGTGCCGTTCCTTCTGCCGCAGAGTGCTGTGTAATATCTGCGGACTATCTCCTGTCGGGATGCTTCGCAGACGATATCCTCGTCGATGATGCAGTTGCCCGCCATGTTTACACCCATATCGGTGGGGGATTTGTAAGGGGATTCGCCGATGATCTTCTCGAACATTGCATTCAGCACAGGGAAGATCTCCACGTCACGGTTGTAGTTTACGGTGGTCTCGCCGTAGGCTTCGAGGTGGAACGGGTCGATCATGTTGACATCGTTCAGGTCGGAGGTGGCTGCCTCGTATGCGATATTTACAGGGTGCCTCAGCGGAATGTTCCATATCGGGAAGGTCTCGAACTTTGCATAGCCTGCGCTGATGTTCCTCTTGTAATCATGGTAGAGCTGGGAAAGGCAGGTGGCCATCTTTCCGCTGCCGGGACCCGGTGCGGTGACTATCACGAGCTTTCTGCTGGTCTCGATGTAGTCGTTCTTGCCGAAGCCTTCGTCGCTGATGATATGCTGGATATCCGAGGGATATCCCTTTATATGATAGTGGTGATATACCTTTATGCCCATGCCTTCGAGTCGTCTCTGGAAAGCGTTGACGGTGGGCTGTCCGTCATACTGCGCAAGCACCACGCTGCTTACATACAGACCGATCTCCGAAAAGATGTTGTACAGGCGGATAACATCCGCATCGTAGGTGATACCGAGGTCGCCTCTTACCTTATTCTTTTCAATATCGGAGGAGTTTATTACGATGACGATCTCCGCTTCCTCCTTCAGCTGAAGCAGCATCTGCAGCTTACTGTCAGGCTTGAAGCCGGGCAGCACTCTGGATGCGTGGAAATCATCGAAAAGCTTGCCGCCGAACTCAAGATACAGCTTGTCTCCGAACTGGGAGATGCGCTTTCTGATGTGTTCTGATTGCAGCTTCAGATATTTATCGTTGTCAAATCCAATCTTGTTATTCATTCCAACACATACCTTTCCAAAATTCATCCACCTTATAGTATATATCAAAATCGTTAAAATTTCAAGTGGAAATCCAATAAATATTCCGTATATCGCCAGCTGACATAAAAGATTTTGTGGGAAACTATATCTGTATTGGCGTTTTGGGTATAATCCTGTCGGAAAAGCAAAAACTATCTCCGTGTGGAATACGCACATTAAAATTAATATAAGGAGATCAAGCTTATGATCAGAAGGATAATGACCTTATCTGCGGCTGCGGCTGCCGCTTTGGTGCTGACACTTACTGCTGCGGCGGCAAACGGCGGTGTAGTGGGCAATATCGTTGATGCAGGCGAGGATATAGTGAATGACGTAGTTGACGCAGGCGAGAATGTAGTGGATGATGTAACGGATGCGGTGACAGGTGATAACAACGCCACAGGCGGCACAACAGGTGATAACACGACATCGGCACCTGATGAAGCACCCGACATCACAGAGGAAACAGCCGATGTCATCATTGATAACGGCACTGCAAACCCTGATACGGGCATCACATTCGCTTATGGAGCCGCAGCGGCTCTTGCGCTTGGCGCAGCAGGAGTTGCGCTTACGCTTCGCAGGGATGATTAAAGTAATTTAAGTTACCGAAACCGCTTCTGTTTGACCCATGGGAGCGGTTTTGTATATTTTTCCCAGAAAATTATCGGAAATGACCAAAAAGAACTTCAATTTGTGTGTAAAATGACAGTTGCAATTATTCAAGGAATATTGTATAATTAATCGTGAGGATTTAGTGTTTACTATCCCGTTACTTAATATTTAGGAGGATTATTTCTTATGAAGTTAAGAAGAATTGTTGCTGCTACTTCTGCAGCTGCAATCGCTGCTTGTGCAGTGGCTGCTACCGCTTCCGCAAACTTTGCTAATTTCTACGCTGATGGTACTGATAACCAGCAGTTCGCTTGCCTCGCTTCCAATGACTGGCACGGCGTAATGCTGAACGATGCTGCTGATCTTGATGACGTTACAGGCTTCAAGCTCACACTCTCCATCGAGGACCACAAGGCTTACAAGTCCGACAAGGGCGATGGCTTCTGGTTCGGCGGCGCTATCGGCGCTAACTCTCCTTCCACAGGTTGGAAGAACCTCGCATCCTGGGGTCACGAGGGTGGCACTGAGGACGTTATCTGGGAAGAGATCGACAAGGGCGTTTGGACTGTTACATATCAGGCTTCCGCTCCTGTATTCGCTGCTTCCGATTCCTATGCTTTCTTCTGGATCCAGGACTACTCTGAGCTGAAGGATGCTTACGAGTACAAGATGGTTGATCTCGTTCTGATGGATGCTGCTGGCAACGACGTAAACGCTGCTGACGCTCCTGCTACTGAGGCTCCCGAGGTTGAGGATGAGCCCGTTGTTGAAGAGACTGAGGAGATCGTAGTTGAAGAGACAGAAGAGATCGTAGTTGAAGAGACAGAAGAGATCGTTGTTGAGGAAACAGAAGAGATCGTTGACGAGCCCGTTGTTGACGAGCCCGTAGTTGACGAGCCTGCTGTTGATACTGACGCTCCCACAACTGGTGACAAGCAGTCCCCTGACACAGGTGTTGAGGGTATCGCTGCTGTTGCTGGCGTTGTAGCTCTCGCTGGTGCTGCTGTTGTAGCTTCCCGCAAGAGAAAGTAATTAAACATTACGACTCGATAGTTTAAACACTAAGCAATTTGCGCCCCCGATTTTTCGGGGGCGTTTTTGCGCCAGCGACACTTCGCTTACGCGGGGCGCAGACTCCATTTCGATTTTCCCTTAAGGAAAATTGATTTTGCTGCGCAAAACCATTACGTTTGCCACTGATCCCTTTTTAAAATGCGCATTTTTCCATAGGGCGGCAATCTGCCACAGTGCAACTAAACAATTTATTGCAACATTATAATTTATAGCATCATCGAGCGGCAGGTTGCCACACCTGCGGATAAATGGTGCCACAATGCGTTTTGCATGGGCAACCTGCAAAATCCGATTTGTTTGATTTGTAGAAAATTTCCGCTAAAAAAATATACTGTCTAGCTATATTACTATTGACAAAAAACGATAAATGGGATATAATTATTGAAGTAATAAAAATTACGAAATCAGCACCCTTTAAGGCGGCACTGAGAGGTCGGCAAGGTTGAAATGTTTTCGTCCCTTATGCAATAGCTATAGCTGTACGCAGAAAGCGGAAGATGCGAAAAAGTTCAGGCCTTTCACCTCACGGTGGAAGGCTTTTTTGCTGGTTTTTGGAAAGGGAGTGATCTGCCGTGTGCTGCACAAAAGGACTTGTGGTAAAGGCTGAAATACTTGACGAGAGCGCGATAGCAAGGGCGGTTACCCGTATTTCGTTTGAGATACTCGAGCGGAACAAGGGTACGGATGGTCTTTGTCTTATCGGGCTTTTTTCACGCGGCGCGGTGCTTGCCAAGAGAATAGCGGCGAAGATCGCAGAGGTCGAGGGCAGCGATGTTCCTGTCGGACTGCTGGATATCACGCCTTTCCGTGATGACAAGCCCAGGACAGACGCTTCCGATAACAGTGAGATCGGTTTTGATATTGAGGGCAGGCGGGTTGTGATCGTGGATGACGTTATCTTCACAGGAAGAACGGCAAGAGCGGCGATCGACGGCCTGATGTCCCGAGGCAGACCTGAGCTTATCCAGCTGGCGGCACTTATTGACAGAGGTCACAGGGAGCTGCCGATACGGGCGGATTATATCGGAAAGAATCTCCCCACATCGCGTGAAGAAACGGTTAAGGTGATGGTGGCGGAGCTGGATGGCTGCGATAAGGTAGTCATCTACGGAAAATCGGAATAACGCTTGAAAAAGCATGATATACCTACGGCTATAAGATTTTGGAGGATGTAATGACTTTATTTCTGAAGAACGGATATGTGGTCGATAGCGCAAATGAATTCGAGGGCAAGGCTGATATCGTCATCAAGGACGGCGAGATTGAGCGCATCGGAAAGCGCCTCAGCTGTGCAAAGGCTGACAGGGTTATCGACTGCAAAGGTCTGACGATCATTCCGGGAATCTGCGATATGCATGTTCATTTCCGTGATCCCGGTCAGACTCATAAGGAAGATATCATCACAGGCGGCGAGGCTGCCGTGGCAGGCGGCGTTACAGCGGTTGCCTGCATGCCGAATACGATCCCCACTGTTGATAATGCGGAGACGGTAAAATACATCATCGAAAAGGCTAAGCAGTCCAAGACAAAGGTGTATCCCGTGGGCAGCATTACCAAGGGCTTGCAGGGCGAGGAACTCTGCGACTTTGAGGAACTTCGAAAAGCAGGCTGTGTTGCAGTATCCGATGACGGCAGACCTGTGAAGAACGCCAGAACGATGGCAAGAGCGATGGTCAAGGCTCACTATGCGGGACTGAAGGTCATCTCTCACTGCGAGGATCTGGATATCATCGCAGGCGGCATCATGAACAGCGGAAAGGTGTCCAAGGATCTCGGTGTACCAGGTATGCACAGACTCAGCGAGGATATCGTAACAGCTCGTGAGATAACGCTTGCGACCGATCTCGAAATGCCCATCCACATTGCACATGTTTCCACCATGACAAGTATGTCGAACATCCGTATCGCTTCCAGATACGGCACGATGGTTACCAGTGAGACCTGTCCGCACTACTTCATGCTGACAGATGAAAAGCTCCGCACCCGTGACGCAGATTACAGAATGAATCCTCCGCTGAGAACGATAGACGATGTTCACGCTATCACTGAGGGCATCTGCGACGGCACCATCGACTGCATCGTAACAGATCATGCTCCCCACTCCGCAGAGGAGAAGGCTGACTTCCTGAAGGCACCCAACGGCGTTGTGGGACTGGAGACCTCCCTTGCGGCAACGCTTACAGCACTGTATCACACAGGCAAGGTGAAGCTTTCCAGAATAGTTTCGCTGATGTGCGTGAATCCGAGAAAGATCCTCAGCATCCCGGGCGGCTCTTTACAGCCGGGCGATGTAGCGGATATATGCATCTTCGACCCCAACGAGGAGTGGAAGGTAGTTCCCGAAAAGCTGCACTCCAAATCCAAGAACACCTGCTTCAAGGGCAAGGTTCTCACAGGACGTGTAAAGTATACGATCGTAGATGGCGAAGTAGTCTACGAGGATAAATAAGGTAACAATTAAATTAATATAAAGAGAGGTAGAACACCATGTCATTTGACAGACTTATTGAGAAGATCGAACAGACCCAGAACCCCACAGTCGCAGGTCTTGATCCCAAGCTGGACTTCGTTCCCGAGTACATCAAGGTTAAGTGCTTTGATAAGTACGGCGAGACCCTGAAGGGCGCTGCAAAGGCTCTGCTGGAATACAACAAGGGTCTTATCGACGCACTGTGCGATATCGTTCCCGCTGTAAAGCCTCAGGCTGCTTATTATGAGATGTATGGTCCCGCAGGTATGAAGGCTCTGCAGAAGACTCAGGAATATGCCCGTGAGAAGGGTATGTTCGTTATCACAGACGGCAAGAGAAATGACATCGGCACTACAATGGAAGCATACGCTACCGCTCACCTGGGCAAGGTAAAGGTAGGCTCTAAGGAGTACGAGCCTTTCATCGGTGACGCTCTGACAGTAAACGGTTACCTCGGCTCTGACGGCATCAAGCCTCTGCTGAATATCTGTCGTGAGAACGACAAGGGCATTTTCGTTCTGGCTAAGACATCCAACCCCTCCTCCGGCGAGCTGCAGGACAGAAAGATCGAGAACATGCCCATCTACGAGGTAATGGGTCATATGTGCGAGGGCTGGGGCAAGGAGCTTCCCGGCAAGTATGGCTACAGCGGCGTAGGCGCAGTTGTAGGTGCGACATATCCCGAGCAGATCGTATATCTGAGAGAGGCACTTCCCACCACATTCTTCCTTATCCCCGGCTACGGCGCTCAGGGCGCAGGCGCTAAGGATATCGCAGCTGCATTCGACAAGAACGGTCTGGGCGGTATCGTAAACAGCTCCCGTGGCATCATGTGCGCATATCAGAAGGAAAAGTGCGACGAGCGTGAGTATGCTCAGGCAGCACGCAGAGAAGCTATCCGCATGAGAGATGATATCATGAGCTTCGTTGGCAAGATCACACTGAATAAGTAAACAAAGGAAATATAAATATATTCGGAGGCAGAAAATGATATTTGAGAACAACAAAAAAGCCAGCCTTGTTCTTGCAAACGGCACAGTGTTCGAGGGTAAGTCCTTCGGCGCCGAGGGCAAGGTGTTCGGAGAGGTAGTATTCAACACCTCTGTTGTAGGCTTTCAGGAGATACTGACTGATACAGGCTACTGCGGTCAGCTTATCGTGCAGACATTCCCTCTCGTAGGCAACTACGGCGTGAACAAGGAGAACGTTTCCTCCGCAAAGGTAACTGCGGCAGGCTACATCGTCCGTGAGCATTGCGAGGATCCCTCCAATTTCCGCTGCGAGGGTACTCTGGACGCTTATCTGAAGGATAACGGCACCGTGGGCATCTATGATATCGACACCCGCAAGCTGACAAGGATCCTTCGTGAGAACGGCACCATGAACGGCTGCATCGTATGCGGCGACTTTGATAAGGACGCAGTTCTTGCAGAGGTAAAGGCATACAAGGCAGAGCGTGCGGTTCCTGCTGTGAGCGTTAAGGAGAAGCAGACCATCGCTGCAGAGAATGGTAAGTACAACGTTGCCGTTATTGATCTCGGAATCACAAACGCTGTAAAGAACTCGCTGCTGAAGCTGGGTTGCAATATTACTCTGCTGCCCTACAACGCAACAGCTGATGAAGTTATGGCAGAGAACCCCGACGGTATCGTTATTACAAACGGCGCAGGCGATCCCACAGAGAATACAGAGACAATTGAAGCTGTAAAGGCTCTGCTGACAAAGAATGTTCCCATCTATGGTATTAATCTCGGTCATCTGGTGCTGGCTCTCGCAAGCGGCGCTAAGGTGGAGAAGCTGAAGTACGGCCATAGAGGCGCAACTCAGCCTGTAAGAGATCTCGAAACAGGCAGAGTGTTCATCGCTGGTCAGAATCACGGCTATGCAGTGGCAGAGGACAGTGTGAACGACAGCATCGGTAAGGTGAGCCACGTTATCACCAGTGACAACACAGTTCAGGGCATCAGCTACACAAATGCTCCTGCATTCGGAACACAGTTCGCCCCCGAAATGACGGGCAATCCTCACGATACAGGATACCTGTTCGATCGTTTTATTAAGATGATGGAGGATAGAAAGTAATGCCGTTAAGAAGTGATATCAAGAAAGTACTCGTGATAGGCTCAGGTCCTATCGTTATCGGACAGGCTGCCGAGTTCGACTATGCAGGAACTCAGGCTTGCCGTGCACTGAAGCAGGAGGGTCTGGAGGTAGTTCTCATCAACTCCAACCCTGCAACAATCATGACAGATAAGCACATGGCTGACAAGATCTACATCGAGCCTCTGACTCTCGACGTTGTAAAGCGCATCATCGAGATCGAGAAGCCCGACAGCGTGCTTTCCACACTGGGCGGTCAGACAGGTCTGACACTCTCCATGCAGCTGGCTGAGGAGGGCTTCCTTGAGAGCCACAACGTAAAGCTGCTGGGTGCTGTTCCCGAGACCATCCACAAGGCTGAGGACAGACAGGCGTTCAAGGATACAATGGAGGAGATCAACCAGCCCTGTATCCCCTCTAAGGTCGTTGAGACCGTTGAGGACGCTATGGAGTTCGCAACCGTTATCGACTACCCCGTTATCGTTCGTCCCGCATTCACACTGGGCGGTACAGGCGGTGGTATCGCTTATACTCCCGACGAGCTGCACGAGATCGCAACAAACGGTCTGCGCCTCTCTCCCATCACACAGATCCTGGTTGAGAAGTGCATCAGCGGCTGGAAGGAGATCGAGTTCGAGGTAATCCGAGACAGCAAGAATAACGTGATCACCGTCTGCTCCATGGAGAATATGGACCCCGTAGGCGTTCATACAGGCGATAGTATCGTAGTTGCTCCCGCAGTATCCCTCGCTCCCGAGGAGTTCAATATGCTGCGCTCCGCCGCTCTGAACATCGTTCAGGCTCTCGGCGTAGAGGGCGGCTGTAACTGCCAGTTTGCACTGAAGCCCGACAGCTTCGAGTACGCAGTTATCGAGGTAAACCCCAGAGTTTCCCGTTCCTCCGCACTGGCATCCAAGGCAACCGGCTACCCTATCGCAAAGGTTGCTACAAGGATCGCCATCGGCTACACACTGGACGAGATCGTAAATCAGGTTACAGGCAAGACCTATGCGTCCTTTGAGCCTACTATCGACTATCTCGTAGTTAAGTTCCCCAAGTGGCCCTTTGATAAGTTCGTTTACGCTAAGAAGACTCTCGGTACTCAGATGAAGGCAACAGGCGAGGTAATGTCCATCGCTCCTTCCTTTGAGGCAGGTATGATGAAGGCTGTACGCTCCATCGAGCTCGGTATGGATACTCTCACAAAGAAGGCATTCCTCGAGCTTACTGACGAGGAAGTTGAACAGAAGCTGTACGACGTTGATGTTGACCGCTGCTTCTGCATCTTCGAGGCTCTGAAGAGAGGCATCTCCGTTGATAAGATCAACGATATCACAAAGGTGGACAAGTGGTTCATCAACAAGCTGAACAACCTCGTTAAGCTGGAAGCGTGGCTTGCCGACGGCGAGCTGACAGAGGAGAAGTACAACACCGCTAAGAAGTACTGCTACCTCGACAGCACCATCGAGCGCATCTCCGGTCAGAAGGTACAGAACAGAAAGCTTGCTGTATATAAGATGGTTGATACCTGTGCGGCTGAGTTCGCAGCACAGACTCCCTACTTCTACAACACCTTTGATGAGGAGAACGAGGCTAAGGAGTTCATCGAGCAGCACGCTAACGATAAGAAGAAGATCATCGTATTCGGCTCAGGCCCTATCCGTATCGGTCAGGGTATCGAGTTCGACTACTGCTCCGTTCACTGCGTATGGTCCCTGAAGGAGGAGGGCTGCGAGGCTGTTATCTGCAACAACAACCCCGAGACAGTTTCCACCGACTTCGACACAGGCGACAGACTTTACTTCGACCCCCTCACCCGTGAGGATGTTGAGGCTCTCATCGAGACTGAGAAGCCCTACGGCGTAGTTGTTCAGTTCGGTGGTCAGACAGCTATCAAGCTGACAAAGCACCTGACAGATCTCGGCGTAAGGATCCTCGGTACATCCGCTGCGGATATCGACGCTGCAGAGGACAGAGAGCTGTTCGACGAGCTGCTTGAAAAGTGCGGCATCCCCAGACCTCAGGGCTCCACAGTATTTACTACAGAAGAGGCTCTGAAGGTTGCAAACGAGCTGGCCTATCCCGTTCTGCTGAGACCCACTTACGTTCTCGGCGGTCAGAACATGATCATCGCTCACTGCGACAACGACGTTCAGGAGTATATGACCATCATCACCGCTACAGAGCTTGAAAACCCCGTACTGATCGATAAGTATATGATGGGTACAGAGGTAGAGGTAGACGCTATCTGCGATGGTGAGGACTTCCTGATTCCCGGTATCATGGAGCACGTTGAGCGTGCAGGCGTTCACTCCGGTGACTCCATCTCCGTATATCCCTGCCAGACCCTGACTCCCCACATCAAGAGAGTCATCATTGATTACACCGAGAAGCTTGCAAAGGCTCTGCATGTTATCGGTCTGGTAAACATCCAGTACGTTGTATACAACCACGAGGTATACGTTATCGAGGTTAACCCCAGATCCTCCAGAACAGTTCCTTATATCAGCAAGGTTACAGGCGTTCCCATGGTGGATCTCGCTACAAAGATCCTGCTGGGCAAGAAGCTGAAGGATATGGGCTACGAGAGCGGTCTGTACCCCTCTGCGGATTACATCGCAGTAAAGGTTCCCGTATTCAGCTTCGAGAAGCTGCATGACGTGGATAACCAGCTCGGCCCCGAGATGAAGTCCACAGGTGAGTGTCTCGGTATCGCTAAGACCTTCGGTGAGGCTCTGCTGAAGGGTCTGACAGCTGCAGGCTACAAGATGTACGACAAGGGCGGCGTACTCATTTCCGTTCGTGACAGCGACAAGCGTGAGGTCATCGAGATCGCAAGCCGCTTCGAGGAACTCGGCTTCGAGATCTACGCAACGGGCGGAACAGCTTCCGTACTGAACCGCAACATGATCGCTGCAAACCATGTATATCGTATCTCCGAGGGCGAGCCTAACGTTATCTCCCTGCTGGAGAGCGGCAAGATCAACTACGTTATCTCCACCTCTGAGACAGGCAGAAAGCCCTCCAGAGACAGCGTAAAGATGCGCCGTAAGGCAGTTGAGCGTTCCATCGCCTGCCTCACCTCCATCGACACAGCGAATGCGCTTCTTGAGTGCCTTGAAATGCACAAGAGCGTAGACGACGTTGAAATGGTGGATATTACAAAAATTTAATGACAATAGCATAACCCAACGGCGGGACTAATCTCTCGCCGTTTTGGGCATTTCCGAAAGGACATAAAATGAAGGTAGGCAAATATCCTGTAAAACATTCCTATAAGATAGCACGGCTGATATCCGATGTGTTTTCACTGGGCATTGCGGTGGTGATAGTTTCCGTCACCGTGGGCTTTTTCAGGCAGTACAACGCTCTGCTGGATCAGATGCGCATCGGTCAGGACAACGTGGAGAGCATCGTGCAGAATTTCGATTCCTCCATCGTGTGGAGACAGTGGATAGCACTGATATTCCCCGCACTGGTGCTGGCAATATTCGCCGCATATCTTATACTTACGCTCAAAAGCCATAAGTTCAGCCGCTGGCAGGTGACAAAGCGCACTGCACAGGAATGCTACGATACCTTTGCCTTCTGTGTTTCCCTGTGCAAGATACCTGCGCTTCTGGCGGTGTTCGATATCATGTATATCGTGCATAACAGGCTTCTGTTCATCAATGTGAGCTGGTTCAGCCTGCAGGTGCTTCTGGATGTGGTGATGATCGCAATAATCGTACGCTTCACCATGCACAGGCTTGACAGCATAACAGAAAGACCCGAAAGAAAAGACAGCGCCGCCGTAAAGCTAGGCTCGGTCGCTGCTGACGATAAGAAAAATAAAACTGAGGAGGAATGACCATGAGTTACTTCTGCGATAAATATCCCGTTATCGAGAAAAAGACGCTGGCAGGCGGCATATTCTCCATAACAGTAAAGTGTCCCGATGCGGCTAAGGCTGCCGAGGTGGGACAGTTTGCAAACATTCTTGCAGATGGCTATACACTGCGCCGTCCCATTTCTATCTGCGATATCGACAAGGAGGCAGGCACACTGCGCTTTGTGTTTGAGGTAAGAGGCAAGGGCACAGAGATCATCTCCCGTGTGAATGTGGGCGATAATCTTGATATCCTCGGCCCGCTCGGAAACGGCTTTAAGGCTCCCGCAGGCAAGAAGATAATTGCAGTGGGCGGCGGCATCGGTGTTCCTCCGCTGCTGGGACTTGCAAAGCAGTTCGGTGCGGACTGCACAGCCATCCTCGGCTTCAGAAGCTATGACAAGATAATCCTCGATAAGGAGTTTGCAGCATACGGCGCAAAGACCATCGTCTGCACCGACGACGGCTCCGTGGGACATCACGGCGTTGTTACCACTCCGCTGACAGAGGCTCTGGCGTCCGGCGATGTGGGAATGGTATGCGCATGCGGTCCCGAGCCTATGATAAAGGCTGTTGTAAAGGAGTGCGAGGACAATAACGTTCCCTGCCGTGTTTCTCTGGAGCAGAGAATGGGCTGCGGCGTAGGTGCATGTGTTGTGTGCAGCTGCATGACCGTAAGAGGCGGCAAGGAATACTACGCAAGAGTCTGCAAGGACGGACCTGTATTTGACGCAAAGGAGGTAAGATTCGATGGCTGATCTTTCTGTTAAGGTTGCGGGCGTTGATTTTCAGAACCCCGTCATCATGGCTTCGGGCGCTTACGGAAACGGTGAGTGCTATACTGATCTTTACCCCATTTCTAAGCTCGGCGGTATCTCCTGCAAGGGCATGACCATTCAGCCTAAGATGGGCAACATCCCTCCCAGAATCGCTGAGACTCCCTCGGGCATCCTGAACTCCGTTGGTCTGCAGAACATCGGCGTTCACGGCTTCATCGACTATTATCTCGATACCCTGAAGCAGGAGGGCAAGGACTGCGTTATCATCGCAAACGTTGCAGGCGCAGTGCTGGATGACTATATCGCAGCCGCAGAGGCTCTGGTCGCAAGCTCCGTTGATATGATCGTGCTTAACATCTCCTGCCCCAACGTCAAGGCAGGCGGCGCCACATGGGGCGTGACCTGCGAGGGCGCAGCTGCCGTAACAAAGGCAGGGAGAGCTGCCACAAAGAAGCCGCTCATCGTAAAGCTGACTCCCAATGTAACAAGCATCACAGACATCGCAAAGGCAGTTGAGGCAGAGGGCGCTGACTCCATCTCTCTCATCAACACACTGCTGGGTATGAGAATAGACATCCGCAACCGCAGACCTATCCTGCACAACAACGTGGGCGGCCTTTCGGGTCCTGCTATATTCCCTGTGGCTGTACGCTGCGTATGGCAGTGCTACAACGCCGTAAAGATCCCGATAATCGGCATGGGCGGTATCTCCACCTGGGAGGACGCTGTTGAGATGATGCTGGCAGGCGCTTCCGCTATCCAGATGGGTACAGCGATATTCACCGATCCCTATTCGCCTCTGAAGGTGATCGAGGGTCTTGAAAAGTATATGGACGATAACGGCATCAAGAGCCTGTCTGAGATCGTTGGTCAGGTAAAGCCCTGGTAATAAAACAGAAGTGAAAAGGTATCTCCGCTGTCGGTGGTTTGGCAGCGGAGAATATTGGTAATTGATATGAACAAGCTGAAGACGATGCTCATCATGGGCTTCGTGATAATATTTTTCGCTTTGCTGATCTACAATTTCCGTGAGCCTATCGGTAAGTGGATAGACGATAATTTCGGCGATGTAAAGCTTTATTCCGAGCCTGATTTCGATCTTCCCTCTATCGGAGCATACACAGGAGAAGCAGAGAACGATTAACACACGATTCTGATATATCTCAGAAATAAAGCGAAGATAAGTAATTAAGGAGTGCCTATGAAGCTGCTGCACACCGCACAGACCAACTTTATTTACAGTGACTACAAGCGAAGAAATAACCTGTACAACGGCTGGCTTTTGTGGCAGACGATGTCTTTCCTTGTCGTATTTATAGTGTTTTTTGTCACAGAAATGCTTGCTACACAGACATTTGTTCCGTTGTTCGTGCTGCTTATTGGTGCGGCTGTGGCTTTCGCTGCTGTGTATCTGGTTGTGCGTTCCGTGCGGATAAAGGCAGCGTACAGGAAGTCGCCCCTGAGCGATGAGCCGATCGTTGTTACTGACTTTTACGATGACAGGCTGGAGCAGAAAAATGCAGAGGGTACGATGGCTGTAGAATATTCTCTGCTGTATGGCATTATACAAACGCACAGCGACTACTTTTTTATGGTGACGCAAAAACAGGCTATAGCGGTTGCAAAACGTGATTGCTCCACAGAACTTAGCTGCCATATCTCTATGCTTATAAATAAGCGCAGAGCAGAGGAAAAGACTGACGGTAAATGGCGCATCAGAAATATCTTGTCTGTTGTGCTGGGTGCGGTGCTTGCGTTCGCAGCGGCATTGGCGCTGGAGTTTGCGGCTTCATGCTTCAATGCACCGCCGTATAAGCACATGCTGCGTAAGCCGGTTATCTATCTCTATCCCGAAGAACGGACGGACGTGACGGTAACGCTTGATATTAACGGCGAGCTTACCTGCACATATCCCGAGTATAACGGTGGCTGGGACATTACCGCTTTGCCCGATGGAACGTTGTATGATGCAAGTGGCAGAAAATACGACAGCCTTTTCTGGGAGGCTGCTGCAGATATGGAGTTTGATTTTTCCGAGGGCTTCTGCGTAAAAGGCGAGGACACGGTGGAGTTCCTGCAATGGGCGTTGGATGAACAGGGAATGACGCAGCAGGAGAGTAACGATTTCATCGTGTACTGGCTACCATATATGCAGGATAATGAATACAATGTAATTGCTTTTCAGAGTGATAGCTACACTGATATAGCAGTGTTGCATATTATGCCTAAGCCCGATAATATCAAGCGGGTATTTATGGCGTATTATCCCAGTGAAAAACATGTGGATATCGTTGAGCAACGGCTTGACGGTTTCAAGCGTAACGGCTTCACAGTAGTTGAGTGGGGCGGAGCGGTTAAAGAATGAATCAACATAAGGAGAGCCTATGAAGATAATGGCAGTAGACTACGGCGATACCCGCACGGGACTCGCCATGTGCGATAAGAGCGAGTTTCTCGCATCGCCCCTGAAGATAATCACCATGAAGGATTTTGACCGCTGCGTGGAAATGGTGGCGGAGGAAGTGAAGCTGAACAAGGCGGAAATGGTGGTCGTAGGAAATCCCATCAATATGAACGGTACATACGGTCCCCGTTCCGAGAAATGCTGCCTGTTCGCAGAGAAGCTCCGTGAGCTTGTGACGGTAGAGGTGAAGATGTGGGACGAGCGTTCCTCCACTGTATCTGCCATCGGCATCATGAACGAGAACAACAAGCGTGGCAAGAAGCGCAAGGAGACCCTCGATGCAGTAGCTGCAGCGATAATCCTTGAAAGCTATCTGGCGTATCGCAAGAATCATCCCGATGAATAAGTAAAGAGGCGGCGAGAGCCGTCTTTTTTGTTTGCCTGAAAGTTTCATGAAAACGTTTTAATTCGCTCTTGACAATTACAGGATATGGTTGTACAATATAATATAGTATGGTGGGGAATAATGCCCTGCACCTTTGATTGAAAGGAAATAACGATCATGGCTAATTTCAGAACAGCTCAGATATTCAGCGATAATATGGTGCTTCAGTATCTGAAGCCGATAAATGTATTCGGCACTGGCACAGACGGCACAAAGCTCACGATAAAGATCACAGGCGAGGAGTCCGCAAGCGTCTCCACCACCGTAAAGGATGGCAGATGGCTCGCAGTGCTGCCCCCTCAGCCTGCGCAGGACAGCGTGGAGCTTATCATCAGCGATGGCAGCGACACTGTTACATATAAGAATGTCGCAGTGGGCGCAGTGTGGCTTGCAGGCGGTCAGAGCAATATGGAGTTCGAGCTGCAGAACTGTACCACAGGCAAGGAGAGCCTTGAAAACGACGCTCCCGATGTGCGTTTTTATTATACACAGAAATTCAGCATCGCAGACGAGACCTTTTTCGAGCGTGAAAGCACTATGGGCTGGAACACTTTCGACAACAAGGAATCCGCAAAGGCATGGAGCGCTGTAGGTTACTATTTCGCAAAGGAGCTTTCGGAGGAATGGGGCGTGACCGTTGGCATCATCGGCTGCAACTGGGGCGGAACCTCCGCTTCTGCATGGATGCAGCGTGAATATGCAAACGGCGACACTGCCATCTATTTCGATGAATATGACGCAGCTGTTCAGGGCAAAACAACAGAAGAGCTGCTGCAGGATTACAGAGATTATCAGGTATATCACATGAACTGGGAGAAGAAGAGCGCTGAGTATTACAGCACCACTCCGAATCCCCACTGGGACGGCTGCATCGAATACTGCGGTCCGAACAAGTATCCCGGTCCGCATTCTCCGCTCAATCCCATGAGTCCCGGCGTGCTGCACAAGAGCATGGTGGAGCGTGTTGCGCCTTACACTATGACGGGCGTTATCTGGTATCAGGGCGAAAGCGACGATCACCGCCCCGAAATGTACGATACACTGCTTTCCCAGATGATGAAGAACTGGCGTGATACATGGAACGACGAGGAGCTGTTCTTCGTTATCGGTCAGCTGCCGATGCACCGCTGGAGCGGCGAGGAGGACAGAAAGCACTGGTGCCTCATCCGTGAGGCTCAGGCGAGGGTCGCAAAGCGTGACAGACACGCCGCTCTTGCTATCCTCACCGATTGCGGAGAGTTCAGCGAGATACACCCGAAGGACAAGAAAACTCCCGGTCACCGCTTCCTGATGGCTGCGCTGAACGGCTATTACGACTGCGCAATGCTGAACGAGCAGGAGGTCTGCACCGATAATCCCGACGCATATCAGGCAAAGTGGAACGGTGACAGCGTGGATATCTTCATCACCACCGCTTACGGTCTGGAGATAAGAGGCGAGAGCGGCGAGATCCACGGCTTTGAGATCGCAGGCGCAGACGGTGAATTCGTTCCCGCAAAGGCAGAGCTTCAGGACAGGGATAAGTGGAACGCAGAGGTTGGCAGCGATATTATCCGTGTAACGGGCGTTGCCGATCCCACCGCAGTGCGCTATCTCTGGACAAATTACACAGATGATATCACCCTTTTTGACAGCGAGACAGAGATACCTCTGCCGCCGTTCAGATTTGCGAAGCCGCAGTACAAGGGTTAAGGAGACATAATGGAAAAGGCAAAGATAGAAAGAATAAACGAGCTTGCAAGAAAATCCAAGAGCGTAGGTCTTACGGATGAGGAAAAGGCGGAGCAGCAGAAGCTCCGTGACGAATATCGTGCGGATTTCAAAGCAAGTCTTATGGGTCAGCTGGATAATGTATATATCAAGGAAGCTGACGGCAGCACAACGAAGGTGCTGAAGAAGTAAGGAAGGCAGATAAATGGTAGCATTGGTCACAGGTGCGAGCGCAGGCATCGGCAGAGATATCGCACGCTCGCTTGCAAGACACGGCATAGATCTTATCATAACCGCAAGGCGTGCGGACAGACTGGCAGAACTCAAAGCGGAGCTTAAAAAGGAATACGGCGTGAGGGTAAAGACAATCACCGCTGACCTCGGCTCGGCAGAGCAGTGTAAGGAGCTGCACAGACGTGTTCAGAAGTACAATATTGATATCTTCATAAATAATGCAGGTATGGGAGTTTTCGGCGAGTTCACAAAGACCGATCTGGATGATGAGCTTGATATGCTGCATCTGAACATCCGTGCATTCCACATCCTGTTCAAGCTGTTCTTGCAGGATTTCGAGAAGCGTGGCGGAGGATATATCCTGAACACCGCAAGCTCTGCGGGCTTCTTCCCGGGGCCGATGTTCTCAGCCTATTATGCGTCAAAGGCGTATGTTATACGAATGACTCAGGCGGTTTACGAGGAGCTTCGCCACAAGAAGAGCGGAGTGTATCTCTCGGTGCTGTGTCCCGGTCCTGTTGAGACGGAGTTTCTCGATAAGGCGGGCGTGCATTTCACAATGACACCGCAGAGCAGTGAATACGTTGCAGAATACGCAGTGCGTGAGATGTTCGGCGGTAAGCTGATGATTGCGCCTTCGCCGTTCGTCATGGCAGGCAAGACCTTCAGCAGATTTGCCCCCGATAAGGCAGTTGCATGGGCGGTGAGACTCATCCAGTCCCACAGAGAGGAGCGCTGATATGGCGTCATATTCGGAAATAACCGTCCGCTATGCCGAGACGGACTGCATGGGCATCGTACACCATGCCACATATCCCATCTGGTTCGAGGTGGCCCGTACAGATTACATCAAGGCAGTGGGCATGAGCTACTCGGAGATGGAGAGCAGGGGCGTGATGCTCCCTGTTACGGGCATCACCTGTAAATATCACCAGCCTGCGAAGTATGAGGATGTTCTGGTCATTGAGGCTAAGATATCCCGCTTCACACCTGCAAGGATAGAGTTTTACTACACCGTCCGTAAGAAAGGTGAGGACACTGTGCTGTGCGAGGGTACAAGCTCCCACGGCTTTGTGGACGCAGGCACATTCCGCCCGCTGAACTTCAGAAAGGCAATGCCCGAATTATATCAGCGCATGGAAAAGGAATTCATCAACGACAGCAACACATGATCTATTTGGAGAATATATGAACAGAATCATTGTTTTATTGATAATAGCGGTTATCGGAATAGTGGCGTGCGTGCTGTATACGCTGTTTCCGCCCGAGCCTGTGCAGGTTTCTGCAATGCTCGGCGAGGACGGCGATCTTACGCTCGGCACATCGCAGACAGATACCGAGGTAGTACCTGCCGAGGGCGATTCCATCGGATTCTCCCACAAGTCGGATTTCTACAGCGAGAACATCCTGCTGGAGCTTTCCGCAAAGGACGGTGCGCAGATATATTTCACCACCGACGGCTCTGACCCTGTTGCGGAGCCTGCCAATCTTTACAATGAACCCATCGAGATAAACGCAGGTCCCGAGGTAAGGGCGACCACCGTCAAGGCAATATCCGTTACCGACGGTGTTCAGAGCAAGATACATACAAGAAGCTTCGTTTCGGGTGCAGAGGTGGATACACGCTTCTCCGATGATACGCTGATCTTCGTTCTCAGCACCGATCCGTATAACCTTTACGATTACGAGTACGGTATAGCTGTTCCCGGTAAGATATACGATGATTATGTAAAGGAGCATCCCGGCGAGGAGATACCCTATAACGCTCCCGGTAACTATTACATGAGCGGCCGTGAATCAGAGCGCCCGATGTATGTGGAGGTGTTCGAGAGCGACGGCAAGCAGGTGATATCTCAGGCGGCAGGCGCAAGAGTAGTCGGCGGCTATTCGAGAGTTGTGGATCAGAAGTCCTTCAGGCTTATCGCACGCAAGGAGTACGATCCCGAGAACGGCAAGTTCAAGTACGCTTTCTTTGACGATGCAGTAAATGCAGAGGGTGAGCCTATCCTTGAATTTGACAGGCTGACTCTCAGAAACGGTGCGAATGACCGTGAGTTTGCAGGCGTGCGTGACGAGCTTTCTCAGCAGCTTGCGCAGGATTACGGCTTCCCCTGCATACAGAACACCACTCCCTGTGCGGTGTTCCTGAATGGTGAATACTACGGCTTCTCCTGGCTTCACGAAGCGTATCATAACGATTATCTCGCCACCCAGTTCGGCGGCAACAAGGATCAGTACGGCATGATAGAGAACATCGAGATCCCCGATATCGAGGAGCTTGAGGAAGAGGGCGAGACCATTGAGCAGCCGCTGCTGGATTACCTTGAAATGACCGAGTATTACGATAAGGATCTCACCGATGACGCAGTGTTTGCGGAGCTGTGCGAGCTTGTGGATATAGAAAATCTCATGCAGTATTACTGTATGCAGATATTCATCTCCAACAAGGACTGGCCGGGCAACAATTTCAAGGCGTTCAGATATTACCCCGCAGAGGGCGAGGAGATAACCTCGGAATATATGGACGGCAGATGGCGTTTCCTGTTCTTTGACGCAGAGTTTGCATGGGCGCTCTATGGCGAGACCTACAAGCTGCGCACGCTTTCCGATCTGCTTACAGGAAAGCACATGAGCGGCGAGAGCAAGGCGCTGCAGGCGCTTCTGGCACGTAAGGATATGCAGGAGCTTTATGCAAACATCATGTGCGATCTCACGGCTTATGCATTCAGTCCCGAGCATATCAACGAGGTGCTGGATGATCTCATTGATATAAGCGACCCCGAGCAGCTTTATGCACTGGAGCTCGGCATAACCTCCGAGTGGGCGAGAACACGCAACTTTGAGGAGAGCCGCTGGCAGATCAGGGATTTCGCTGAAAATCGTTATGCATATGTGCTTAATGATATGATGAACCACTTTGATCTCACTCTTGATATGATAGATATCTCAGCCACAGGCACGGAGGGCGCAGATATATACCTTAACACCCAGAAGGGCAGAAACCGTGTCGTATACGGTACATATTTCGCACAGTGCGAATCTGTTCTGCGGGCGGAGGTGTATGATGATTACGAGTTCGTCAAGTGGGTGATAAACGATGTGGAGTACACCACTCCCGAGGTAGTCATCACAGGAGATATGGCAGTAGAGCGAAACGTCTATGCAAAGCTCTATACGCAGAAGAAGGAGCTTCACGATCAGCCGCTGCGCATCAGCGAGATATGCACCGACAAGAATGCAGGCTGGATTAAGCTTTATAACCCCAACGAGGAAGATGTGACTATAAAAGGTCTGTATATGTCGGATGACGAGCTGACTCCCGATGAGTGGAGCATTCCGAGTTCTGTTATCCCTGCAGGCGGAGAGCTTCTCATTGTAATGAAGAACAACAAGAGTCAGGATGCACTCATGCAGATACAGGCAAGCTTCAGCCTGAAGGAGCGTGAGACTCTTATCCTTGCTGACGCCGACGGAAATATACTTAGTTCTGTAGTTGTGCCGTTCATGGAGGATGGCGATGTCTACACCCTGCAGACCAACGGAAAATATGCGATAAAGTGATCGATTGGAGGGGTTATGGAGTTTTTCGTAGGTTATATCAGGACTTTCATCGTTTCAGTTATATTGATCTTTGTTGTTCTGCTTGTATATAGCGAACCTCGCTGGCTGATCCTGATAGGTATCCTGTTAGTGCTGTTTTTCTGTTCCGTATTTGCATTGTATAAAGCCGAAAAGAAAAATAAGTCCTCCATTTTAAAGAGTAAAGAGGCACTAAGAGAAAAAACAGCTCCCCTAAGTGTGATGATACCGTTAGAGGACGCCGTATAGCTACAAAACTTGTCGGAGTGACAAGACGCAACAAGTCAGGCGAAGAGATACAGAGCATCCTTCCGAAGCTGAGAGCAGGAGAAACTCTGGCTTTTGTCCGTGAGTATGATAATCCCTATGATGATAATGCTGTCGCAGTATATTGCGGAAGCAGCGGCATAGGATACATAAACAGAACGCTTGCAGAGAATATTGCCTGTGAGATAGACGCCGGAGTACGGGTCACAGGCAGTATTACTGACATAACAGGCGGCGGAAATGTATCGTATGGATGTAATATTATGATAATTGTTCATTTGTAACTCCAACGAGAAAGATGTGATAAAGGGTCTGTATATGTCGGATGACGATGTCTATGCCCTGCAGACCAGCGGAAATATGTGTTAAAATAATTCGATCAAACGCCTGAGGAGAACATCCTCAGGCTGTTTTTTTGCCCACAGGTTGGGGATTACTTTTCTTTTTTTATTTTACTATAATTTTCTTTACTTTCTTTTACTTTACTTTGCGGAGAAATGACGTCATAATGCAATTTACTGCAAAAGGGAAAGAAATAGCAGCATCTGATCTTCATCTTTGACTGATTCTTAGGTGAAATATAGGTGTAAATTCCCTTTATCCCCTTGAAAAAAACAGCAATATGCGATATAATATTTATAATAGCTATTATGGGAAATATTGTGCTGTTTTAAGGCGTATGTCGTTTATTATCCGTCATACTGCCGATAATAGCAATAAACGGCATCTGAACAGGAGATATTATGGAAAGAATACAGGGTCCTATTTTTGACCTGATCGCACTTATGATAGGCAGAGGCGATGTTATCACCACTGTGATCTCGTTTTTCTCTGTTGCAGTCATCATATTTATCGTTTTTCCGATACACGAATGCGCTCACGGCTTCATGGCGAAGCTGCTGGGTGATGATACCGCTGAGCGTGAGGGCAGGCTGACCCTCAACCCCTTTGCGCATATTGATCCGATGGGTGCGCTGTGCATGTGCCTTTGCTGCATCGGCTGGGCAAAGCCTACGCCCGTTAATGTGTCCCGTTGCCGCAAGGTAAAGGCGAGAACGGCGCTGGCACTGACTTCTCTTGCAGGACCTATGGCGAACATCCTGCTTTCGCTGGTATTCATCATCATTGAGAAGATACTGCTGGGTGATGCGATCAACCTTTCAAATACGGTGATATACATTGCCGTTGCGCTGGATTATGCCATCTACATCAACATCTATCTGGCAGTGTTCAACCTGCTGCCGATCCCTCCGTTTGACGGCTCCAAGATACTTTACAGCTTCCTGCCTGCGAAGGGCATCAGCTTTATGGAACGCAACGGACAGTATATCCACTGGGGATTTTTCCTGCTGCTGATAATCGGTGTGCTGGATATACCGCTGGGTATCATATCCAGCTTCATCTACTGGCTGCTGGACTTGGCAACATTCTTTCTTTGACAGGTGAACGATGAACGAATTAAGCTTTAAGCTGGAGATATTCGAGGGCCCTCTTGACCTGATGCTCTCCCTCATACAAAAGCACAAGCTGAATATACAGGATATCGAGATCGGCATCCTGCTGGATCAGTTCATGCTTTATCTGGAGCGCATGACAGAGGCAGACCTTGAGGTGACTTCCGACTTCCTTGAGATGGCGGCAAGGCTGGTGCTGATAAAATCCGCAGCTCTGCTACCGAAGGAAGAGGTCGAGGAGCTGAAGAAGGAACTGCAGGGTGCGCTTATTGAATACGCTCTGTGCAAGACGATGGCGGCAAAGCTCAGGACACGCTTTCAGGGCGACTGCATTTTCGTGCGCAAGCCTGTGGAGCTTGAGATAGACCGCTCCTATAACAAGACTCATGAGCCTGAGGAGCTTCTGCTCGCTTACGGCGCAGTGGCGGACAGAGGCAGAAAAAAGGCGTCCTATCGCCCGAAGTCTATAAAGCCGATAGTGGCCAAGAGCTACGTTACGGTGTTTACAGGAATCGTGGCAGTGCTGAAGAGCCTGCGTAAGAAGGGTACTGTCACCATGACGGAGCTTTATGCGGAGCAGCCTCGCTCCCGTGAGGTTGCCACCTTCCTTGCTATTCTGGAGCTTTCCAAGCAGGGACGCATCGTAATTTCCGAGGACGGAAACAGCATCCGCATGGCGACCCGTGCAGACCTCGCAAAGAAGGAGGACGAAGATGAAATTCAGTGACGGAATGGCGACTATCGAGGCTATACTCTTTGCCTGCGGTGAACCGCTGGAGTTGGAAAAGCTTGCAGCTGCCGCAGAAATAGAGTCTGAAACGGTAGCTAAGATGATACAGCGCCTGAACGACAGATATACCGAGCAGGGCAGTGCATTCACCATATCACGACTCGGCAGCAGTTATCAGATGATGACACGCCCTGATTTCGCACCGCAGATAAAGGCGGCACTGGAAACAAGGCGACAGGCTCCGCTCTCTCCCGCAGCGCTTGAGGTGCTTGCGATAGTTGCATACAATCAGCCTGTTACAAAGAGCTTTGTGGAGCAGGTGAGAGGTGTAGACAGCTCGGGCGTTGTGAACTCCCTTGTGGAGCGAAACCTGCTGGAGGAATACGGCAGACTTGACCTTCCCGGCAGACCTATTGCATACAAGACTACAGAGAACTTTCTGCGCTGCTTCGGCATGAACGATATCAGCGGACTCCCTCCTCTGCCAGACAGCAGTGGACAGATAGATTTCGATGAATATGAGGAAATGACATTTTCGGGCGGAGACTGACAGCGCTCCGCATAAAGGACGGTGGTTGCGACGGGCTGGATAATTGCAGGCGGCATAATTCTTTTTATCATCATCCTGCTCGCCATCCCCGTGGTCGTATATTTTGATTACGGCGAAGAGCTGCGGCTGAAGGTGAAGTATCTGTTCATCACATTGTATCAGATACCTGCAAAGCCTAAGAAGCGCAGGAAAAAGAAGACGAAGAAGAAAAAGAAGGACAAGGCTGCTGAAGAAAAAGCTCCTGCCGCAGAAAACGGCGACAGCTCCTCTGAAGCTGCTGTGGCTGAAAAGACGGACGGCAGCTCTGAAAAGGGAAAGAAGAAAAAGGAGAAAAAGCCGAAGGATCCTTCAAAGCCCACTCTTTTTGAGATACTGGAGCTTGTGAAGGTCGGTGTGGACAGCCTCTCGAAGCCTTTGAGAAAGCTGTGCAAGCGCATAAAGATATGCGACTTTGATATACGGATGATCTGCGGCGGCGATGATGCGGCAAAGGCGGCGCTTAATTTCGGCAGGATGAATCTGCTGATCTCCAATGCGCTGGGCTGGATGGATGTGATATTCACTCTGAAGCGTCCGCATATCGATATAAACGTGGATTTCCAGTCTGAGGAGACCGTGACGGAATGCTCCTGCAAGGTAAAGCTCAGCGCACTTGCGGCGCTTGCATTCGTGTTCACGCTGCTCGGAAGATTCATTGCAAGAGCGCTTAAGAGCGAGAAGATCAAGGCATGGCTCGGCAGAATGAAGAGCAAGCCTGCGAAGAAGAAAAAGAAGAAGTAAATATCGTTTGATGAATAATCAACGTTTCATACCGAAAGGAGTTTTAATTATGACAGACAAGCACCCTATTGAAGGCGTAATGGGCATTTCCATGGATAAGATCCATGAGATGACTGATGTAAACACCATCATCGGCGATCCCATCACCTCACCCGATGGCACTATAGTTATCCCTGTATCCAAGGTGTCCTTTGGATTTGTTTCGGGCGGCAGCGACCTCCCCACTCAGAACACAGAGAAGTTCGCAGGCGGCTCGGGCGCAGGTGTTACCGTAAAGCCCGTGGCATTTATCGTTATCAAGAAGGACGGCGATGTAAAGCTCCTCGAGCTGGGTGCAAAGGGCAGTCCCGTTGACGGAGTTATCGATGCTCTTCCCGGTCTTATCGACAAGATCAAGGGCATGATGGACAAGAAGAAGTCTGACGGAGAGGCTCCTGCTGAAACCGCAGAATAATCTTCCTGTAAACGCACATACTACCACTGAAATATCATTCGGACAGGAGTGCGTTTATGAAAAAGCAGAGCAAATTATTTGTATCGTTAATCGCTGCCGCAATGGTCGGACAGATCGTTGCGGCATCTGTATGGGCAGCGCCTGAAAGCATTTCAGCAGTTAGCGCCATACTGATAGAGGCAGACAGCGGCACGGTGATCTACGAAAAGAATGCGGACGAGCAGCGTGCCATGGCGAGTACCACGAAAATAATGACCGCCATCCTCACCATTGATGCAGGCGACCTTGACAGCGAGTTCGTAGCGGACAGCTATGCCATCCGTGTGGAGGGCACATCCATGGGATTGCAGGAGGGCGACCGTGTTTCACGGCGTGATCTGCTGTATGGAATACTGCTTCCCAGCGGCAATGACGCTGCCAATGCGGCGGCGGTCTCTGTGGGTGGCAGCATCGGCGGCTTTGTGGAGATGATGAATGCAAAGGCAGAGCAGCTGGGACTCGAGGATACGCACTTCGTAACACCCTCGGGACTTGATGCGGACGGTCATTACACCACCGCAAGAGATCTTGCGGTACTCACAGCCTATGCCATGCAGAACGAGCTTTTCCGTGAGATAGTTAGCTGTTCCTCGGCAGAGGTGGAGTACGGTAATCCGCCGTATATGCGGACGCTGTTCAATTCCAACAAGATGCTGACCCGATACGACGGCGCCATCGGAGTAAAGACAGGCTTCACGGACAATGCACGCAGATGCCTTGTATCGGCGGCGGAGCGTAACGGAGTGACTCTCATTGCAGTGACCCTGAATGCAGGGGATGACTGGAACGATCACACGAAGATGCTGGACTATGGCTTCACGAAGGTGTACAGCTATCCGCTGGAGCTTTCCTGCTCAGAGCGTGTTCCTGTTGCGGGAACGGGTCAGAGCGTGGAGGTGTATGCAGAGAGTGAGGAGATATCGCTTCTGCCCGAACAGCGTGAGAGGCTTACAAGACGTGTTCTGCTGCCAAAATTCGTTTACGGAGATGTACGTCGTGGTGATAAGCTGGGATGCATCGAGTTTTCGATAGACGGCAAGGTGATAAAGACCTGTCCGCTGTACGCTTCAAGCAGCGTCACCGCAGATAAGGAGGAGCTTTCAGTGTGGCAGAAGGTGCTGGCAAAGCTCGGAATATATATCTGAAAACAAACGGCACGGCGATCTTTCGCCGCGCTGTACATAATATTATTATATCGTCGGGAGACGAAGGAGGAAACTATGGAAAAGGTTAGGATCCAGAAGATCATTGCGGACAGTGGCTACTGTTCCAGAAGAAAGGCTGAGGAGCTTATATCCTCGGGTCTTGTAACTGTAAACGGCAGAGGCTGCTCGCTGGGCGACAAGGCTGACCCCAGAAACGATCTTATCAAGGTGGGGGATGACATCATCCCTGCAGAGCGTGCCGAAAAGCGCTACATCATCCTGAACAAGCCGAGAGGATATGTGACCTCTATGGCAGATGAGAAGGGAAGAAAGATAGCGGCCGATCTGCTGACAGACGTGCAGGAGCGAGTTTATCCCGTGGGACGTCTCGACAGAAATTCCGAGGGTCTGCTGATATTCACGAACGACGGCGAGTTTGCAAACGACATCATGCACCCCTCCCGCCATGTAGCAAAGACCTACCGTGTAACTATCGACGGCAGGGTAAAGGAGGATCAGCTCTCCAGACTCATGGCAGGCGTGGAGATAGAGGAAAATGTGTGGACACTTCCCTGTACCGTTGAGGTGCTGACAGAGGAGGCTGAGCGCACTGTTCTGCGCTTTGTTATCAAGGAGGGCAGAAACCGTCAGATCAGACGCATGTGCGAAGCTGTGGGACTTCAGGTTGGAAGACTGCGCAGAACAGCCATCGGCGGCGTAAAGCTCGGTATGCTGAAGCCTGGCGAGTACCGTGATCTCACAAAGGAGGAGCTGAAGAAGCTCCGCACCGCAGTGGGAAAGACCGTAAAGCAGGGCAAATAAGGGGGCTACATAAATGATCGAGATATTACAGAACAAGGCAAATCTTGATAAGATAGAGTTCAATGCCACTGAAAAGGGTGAGAGCCTCGGCAAATGCGCAGGCACTATGCAGGGCGACACCTTTGTGTTCGATGAACTGGAGTGCGACGAGTTTTTCGTGGATGGTCTGGTGCGTGCGCTGCTCAATCTTCTTGATCTGAAGGGTATTGAAAAGGCTCGCTTTGATTTTGAGGAAGGTGAGACACTGGAGCGCCTGAAAAGATGGGGATTTGTTAAAAACGACGAAAAAACCATAGACAATATTGCGGCATTCTTTGATGAAAATAAAAATTGCACAAAAATGTGATTTAGGCTTGTTATTTTCATCACAATATAGTATAATTAATATGGAGAAATTTTTAATATAAAGGTGAGTTGTGTCGAATTTCACGGCTTGTCTTTAATACAATGGAGGACTGAAATGGCAATCAAGACATTGGCTGATATGGAACAGAACGTTCCCGACAGCGAGGCAAGAAAGAGACTGACTGCCCTCTTTGACGAGGACAGCTTCAGAGAGCTGGACAAGTTCGTTTCCACAGACGGCGAGCTTTGCTCTGTAGTAGCAGGCTATGGCACTGTTCTCGGCGCTACAGCTTACGCATTTGCGCAGGATGTAAGCGTAAAGGGCGGCGCAGTAAACAAGAGTGCTGCCATGAAGATCAGAAAGATCTATGAGCTGGCTGCAAAGAACGGCGCTCCCGTTGTTGCAGTGTTTGACAGCAAGGGCGGCGATATCAATGAGGGCATGGCTGTGCTTTCTGCTTACGGCGATATCGTTAAGGCATCCGCTGCTATCTCGGGCGTTGTTCCCCAGATCGCTGTTGTATGCGGTGTATGCGCAGGTGCTGCTGCAATGCTCGCATCCATGGCTGATATCACTGTTATGACAGAAAAGGCTGAGCTGTTCATGACCGCTCCCTTCAATACACCCGATGGCAAGCTTGCAGGCGCTGGCACTGCTGCAAATGCAGCTAAGGCAGGCGTATGCGATATCCTTGCAAAGGACGATACTGACGCTATCGCTAAGGCTAAGAAGCTGGTTGCAGTAATGCCCGCAAACAACATTTCCCTTGCAGGCAACGATGATTTCGCAGAGAATGACGCTTTCGTTGCAGCAAACATGAAGGGTACAGATGTTATCGCAGCTATCGCTGACAAGAATTCCGTTATCGAGCTGGGCGCTGAGTTCGGCACCGCAGCTTACACAGCTATCGCAAGCATCAACTGGGCTACAGTTGCTTTCGTAGCTACTGATAAGGCTGAGAAGCTCACCTCCGCTGACTGTGCAAAGATCGCACGCTTCGTTCAGCTGGCTGATGTGTTCTCTATCCCTGTTGTTACAGTTCTCGATACAGAGGGCTTCGCTCCCTCCAGTGAGGCTGAGCTTGCAGGCAGCGTAAGAGACTGCGCAAAGCTTGCACAGGTATACGCTTCCGCTACCACTACAAAGGTAAATCTCATCAAGGGCAAGGCTTTCGGTGCGGCTTATGCAGCATTTGACAGCGCTGATATCTCCTATGCTTGGGAGAATGCAGCTATCGCTCCTATGTCTCTTGAGGCTGCAAAGGTGTTCATGGGCGAGGAGATCGACGCTTCTCCCTTCAATGCAGCGGCTCTCGGCATGATCGACGGCGTTATCGCAGCTGAGGACAGCAAGGACGCTGTAGCATCCGCAGTAGATCTCTGCAGCGGCAAAAGAGTAACAGCTCCCACCAGAAAGCACGTTAACTTTGCATTTTAATTGAAACATCGGCTGACGATAATGGCACACCTGCTTCGTCAGTCACACACTCGACGTACACAAAGTACGCCTTCGGTGTGACTTCCTTGCATCTGCACCATTCTCGCCACCCTTAGGAAAAGCAACCATATTTAAGTTAGTATAATAAAAATCACAGAGAGGTTTTTGACATGAAAAGATATACCATCACAGTAAACGGCAACGCTTATGACGTAACAGTAGCAGAGGCAGACGGCTCCGCAGCTCCCGTGGCTGCTGCTCCCGCACCCAAGGCTGCTCCCAAGAAGGCTGCTCCTGCTCCCGCAGCTGCAGGCTCCGCATCCATCAACGCTCCAATGAACGGCACTATCGTTGACGTAAAGGTAAAGGTTGGCGATAAGGTGTCCAACGGCACAGTTGTAGCAGTTCTCGAGGCTATGAAGATGGAGAACGACATCGTTTGCGATAAGGATGGCACAGTTGCATCCGTTAACGTTGCAAAGGGCGATTCCGTTGAGACAGGTACTGTTATCATCACCATCAACTAATAAATAAGGAGAGCAAAAATGGCTAAGCTTAACATTACAGAGACCGTTCTGCGTGACGCACACCAGTCGCTGCTCGCCACCAGAATGACAATAGACGAGATGCGTCCCATCCTGTCCACAATGGATAAGATCGGCTTCTACTCCGCTGAGTGCTGGGGCGGCGCAACATTCGATTCCTGCATCCGTTTCCTGGACGAGTGTCCCTGGGACAGACTGCGCACCATCCGAAAGGAGATGCCCAAC
>JAZSGG010000146.1:0-1846 GCA_045532595.1 Oscillospiraceae bacterium
CCGCAGGAGACTGAGGCAACAGAGGAGGTCACCACACCCGAAGCGGTGCAGACGGTATCTTCAACGGAGGCTGCGGCTGTGGCGGAATGTGAAGCGCTGATCGAGGCGCTTGCTGAGGCGAAGATCAAGCTTTCGCTGCTGCTGTGCGGTGTTGACAAGAACAAGCTGGATGAGGCGGCGAAGCTTGCCGCGGCGTTCGTAGCGGCGGGTCTCTCGCCCGAGGAGGCTGCCGAGAAGGCGGTGACCGAGTATCCTCATCTGAAGAACACAAAGCGTGAGCTGCCTTCGTTTGCTACGCAGTCAGGCGGCAGCGGCGACGGATTCTCCGCAATAAGAAGCATCTTCGCCAAGCGCTGATGCAAGGGCGGGCGGAGGGCTGAAATAGATGGATGCCGTGCGGCGTAAGGCAACGGACTTACCGCAGGGAAAAGACGTCAGCGGGCATCCTGTTAACGGCGGAGATATAACCTCTGCCGAAATATGCAATAAGCCGTGAGGAGAGATCTTCACGGCTTATTTTACTTTGACGAGCAAAAGCTCGTCAAAGTAAGATAGAAGTTAGGAGTGAGGAGTTAGGAGTTAGGAGTTATTGTGTTCGCTCCGCTCACAGATTTAAAAACGGCTACGCCGTAACGTGGTACAAAACCGCTGTTTGAACGCATTTTACAATCGATCTGCATATTGAAATCAGCGGCGTAGCCGCACATAAACTCCTCACTCCTAACTGAATTTCAAACCTTTGCAGTAAATTGCAGTTATGCATGTTTTATAATCAGGTCACACGGAAGAGATAACCGTGTCGTGCACGAAATGAATGGGGATATATCCCCGAAATATGAAAGGAGAAATTGACATGGCAAACACAATCGAATACGCAAAGGTATTTCAGAAGGAGCTTGACAAGCAGATACTGGAGGGCGCTACCTCCGGCTGGATGGAGGAGAACGCATCTCAGGTGATCTACAGCGGCGGCGCTGAGATCAAGATGCCCAGAATGTCCCTGCAGGGTCTCGGCACATATTCCCGTGACGAGGGCTATGTGAACGGCGCAGTGACCTATTCCTTCGAGACGTTCACACTCACTCAGGACAGAGGCAGACGCTTCCGTATCGACGCTATTGATGTGGATGAGAGTGGCTTTGGTCTGGCGGCTGCCAATGTTGCAGCTGAGTTCCAGCGCACAAAGGTCATCCCCGAGATCGACGCTTACCGTTACTCCAAGCTTGCGGCTGCTGCAGGTATCACCGAGAACTACACTCCCGACAAGTCCACTGTTATGAGCCAGCTGCTGAATCAGCTCAGCCAGGTGCGTGACATCACAGGCGGCGAGGGCGACGTGGTCATCATCATGTCCAGACCCGTTTACGACAAGCTGATGCTCTCCTCTGAGCTTACCTATTCCGTTGACACCGCTACCTTTACTCAGGGCAGCGTGGATTTCACCGTCAAGACCATGAATGGTGTGCCTGTTATCCCTGTGCCTTCCGCACGAATGAAGACAGCGTACTCCTTCTCCGCTGACGGCGACGGCGGCTTCGCTCCCGCTTCCAATGCGAAGGATATCAACTGGCTTATCTGTTATACTATACAGTAAAATCCCGAAAACTGAATAAACCCGTAATCCGCACAGTAGAGCCGTTTGTGCGGCTTTTTTGTTGCATTGTGTGAAAATGTGTGCGAGGCTGTTCGGACGGTATGTGTGGGCATGGTGGTGGCGAGGTGTGGGGGCAGAGGTGGCAGCTGTGGAGTGGGTGAGTTATCGCTACTATTTTTGAAAAGTAGCGATAAAACAAGCGATAAAAACGAGCGATAAATTTCAAGCGATAAAAAGTCGGAGGCCAAGCGG
>JAZSGG010000138.1:0-40745 GCA_045532595.1 Oscillospiraceae bacterium
TTCTGATGATTTAAGCTATTTTTATCGGGTCAGCCACAACGGGGCTTTCGGCAATTGTAAAGGGGTCTATGTCGATACACTCGCAGGGGTCCATATTACCCGAAATATCCCATGCAACAGTATCGTTGAGCACGGTGAGCCTTTCCCTGAAAATTTCCTCATTCTGAAGCTGAGCAAATACGCCGCCCTTGCTGATGTGAGGTTTCATATCATAATGATGAATGCTCCCATCACGCATATAGGCGTATACAGTAAAATTGTCGCCTGATACAGCCTGAACAACAGCAGGAAATAAATTTTCCATAATGCTCCCCCTCTCTTAAATCAGCGGATTGATTCTGTTAAGCGGCAAGCTCTGTTTTGACAGCTCCCAGTTCTGCATAAGTTCGTCCTGATGAAGAACGCACCACGCAAGCACCAGCTTGAGCTGCTTATTTGGCAGAGCGCCACGCACAACAGTTGCGTTAATAATGTCAATCAGCGCTTTGTTTCCTGCATATTCTACATGGAAGTGAGGCGGATTGTGGTCATCATAGTACATTGTTACTCGGATTCCGTAAAATAAACTTATTTCTGGCATGGTATCACTCCTTTACTGTGCTTCTTCCACATACTCCATTATATCGCCTGGCTGGCATTCGAGAACAGCGCAGAGACGTTCAAGTGTTCGGGTGTCAATATTGCCCTCGCCGTTCTTCATTTTGGTTAGCGCAGCTTGGGATATTATATTATCTTTGCGGATTTTGTAAGAGGTTATGCCCTTTTCTTTCAACAGAGCAAATAACTTATCATACTTAAATGGCATTATATCACCTACTTCCCTTATATTTATTATACCACTACACGTGCACGCTGTCAAGTGTACAAAATACACACAATTATACACGAAACATTGTGCATATTATATATTGACTATTCACGCTCTCTGGTGTATAATTATATCAAGGTCAGAGGCAAACACCTCAACCAAATACACCGAAAGGAACTACAAAGCATGAAATCAAAAGTAATGACGATCGCTAACCACCTTGTAAAGCAGGGCATGAGCAGATCAGCGGCAATGGTAAGAGCGTGGGTAACGGTCAAGCTCCGCAGGATCGAGACCAAGACTGCAGGTGTTACACATGGCAACAGACAGAAGCTGCTTGCTAGGCTCTCCCGGTACGCTCCCGAAGATATTACAATCACCCTAAACAGGGAAAGCGGCAACACCTACGACAGCAACGCTGTTCAGATCGTGGCAGCAGTCAAGGGCAAAGGCTCGGCGGTCATGGGATATCTGAACAGACAGCTTGCCGCTGCTATTGCGCCACTGCTGGATAAGGGCAAGGAGATACACAGCACGTTCAAAGCCATAACTGGCGGCGCAAATTATCGCCTTACTTATGGCTTGAATGTGGAACTCGCAATATAAAGCAAAAGCCCTTACAGCTGCGAACTGTAAAGGCTAATGGAACAGCGGTGCGTGATACACCACCTGTAAGCAAGGATATTGTACCACGCTTGCCGCTGAATGTCAAGATGTAAAGGAGATTTTTTTACAATGGAACAGACAGAAACGGTATTTGCGCTAGAGTGGTGCAAGCACTCGGAGCAGATCAGCAAGGCAGAGCTTGCAGAACTGACCGAAATAGCAAACGAGCAAGCCGAATTATCCGATTATTGGATAGCAAGGGCAATATATGACCTTTCCCGCCCCTCTGACGATAGAAAATGGCGAGAAGTCACAGGTTTTTCCGCTATATTTAGAGTGGGGTATATTTTAGGAGTGAGGAGAGAGCGAGCAAGGAAATGTAGCGACAATTGCAAAATCGGGGGGCTTGCCGAATGATTTACGACAACTATATACAGGAGTTTTATTATAAGGCGATAAGCCAACAGCAAGACCCCGCAATACACGAGGGGATATTACACACTCCACGACTCGACAAGGCTTTTAATGCTTACATAGAGGAACGGCGGCTAGAACGTGAGGAGCAGGACAAACTATTTGATTTAGTAATGTTGCACGCTTCGGAGTTTGAGGCTTTCGGCTTTGAACAGGGCTTTAAATTGGGAATGAGGTTAGCGGCAGCCGCTCTGACACCAAACGCAACGAACACAACCAGATAACGACAGCGGAGTTCACAGCACCGCTTTTTGCGTACCTGCGAGAGCCCACAAGCCGCCTTTATGGATTTTAGGGATAGTTTACTGCTCTGATGTCTTGCCGCTGTTACAGACGATTATCAGCGGTGATTTGGCTAACACTTTTTAGTTTTGAACCTCGAGCGAACCACGAGGGATTTTGCAAACGAACTCCGAGAAAATGATTATAAACATAACTTGTTATGCTTATAAAAACACCCTTGAACTTCGAGCGAACTCCGAGAAATTCCTGTTTTTGTGCTGCCAGTGCTAACCACTTTGGTTATTGCTGAACGGTGGTCAATTTGACCACTACTGAACCGAAGCAAAGAGGAAGCAGAGAGATCCACGCAAAATAGGAACAGTGCAAAAGGGTAACATTTAAAATGACACCCCCAACTTTGGGGATATTACTGACTCCTAAACTTTAAGGAGTGATTGTTGTTTATGAGGCTGCGAACACGACACCGCAAATTTGCGGAATCCTTGCTGTTCACGGCTCAGATTTGAGCTGTCCAGACTCATCACTCAGTCCAAATCTGGGCTCAGTGAATTGCGTGCGCCATAAGTGCGCCATTCAGATGAAATCGCACTAAACTGCAAATAACTGCATAAAATGATAATGTGCAAAAATCCGTATAACAAAGCCATTTGTTTAACACTGCAAAAAACTGCAAAACGGTCTGATTATCTTTGGGGTGGTAGAGGCCGCAGGTTCAAATCCTGTCACTCAGACCAAATAAAAAAGACCGCTTTGATGGCGGTCTTTTTTTATTTGGTGGCAAATGCTCTGCTCGCAGTGCCCTTATGGCACTGCGTTTTCGCTTTGCGAAAACCACCTCGCATTCGCATGCGCCCGCTCAATTTCATTGCGGAATCTATTTCACTCAATATAGACAATTAAAAACTTTGTTGTGCGAAACAGAGCCTTTTATTTTTTCCCGTATGCTCACGAGCATCTAAAGACATCTAAAGGATTTTGGGTTTTTTCGTCTTAAAAACGGGAAGTTTAACTAATACTGATACCGTAGTTGATACAATCAGCTACGGTATTTTTGTTTTTGACAGCCTTGATCATATTTTGACTTTACGCTTGACTGACTCCTCGTAAAATGCTATACTTTAAAAGTACATGACAACAGAAAGGGGAGATACTATGCTTCGTATCGCTGTGTGCGATGATGAAAAGCGTCTGGCAGAAGAAAACAAAGCTGTGCTGGAAAAAACGCTGGCAGAGATCTGCGTCAGTGCTGAAATAGCCGTATATACAGACAGCCGCAATCTGCTTTATGATATAACGGAGGACGGTTTTCATTATGATCTGCTGTTGTCAGATATCGAAATGCCTGAGCTTTCGGGCATGGAGCTTGCAGAAAAGATAAAGCAATTTCTGCCCGATATACGCATTATTTTCATTACCTCGCATATCGAATACGCCATAGACGCATTCGAGCTGTCTATATTCAGATATGTGCCAAAATCCGACATTGCGAAACGCTTGCCTGCCGCAATAAAGGACGCTGTTTCGCTTATAAATCTTGAAGCTGATAAAAGCTATACGATACAGGTAAAAGGCAGATTTGAAAAAATACCGTTCAGGGATATCCTGTATATCGAGCGTGACGGTAAAAATGCCGCCATCAATACAGCTGACGGCGTGTCAAAGGTCCGCAAGAGCCTGCAGGCAGTTTTTGACGAGCTTGATTCGGAAGAATTCATATTCATCGACAGAGGATATATCGTAAATCTTATCCACATCATGCAGATAAAGAACAGCACCGCTGTGCTGAAAAACGGGGCTGTGTTACCTATAAGCCGCTCGCATCTTCAGGAAGTAAAAGAGCAGATAAACAATTACTGGGGGAATGTGATATGACGATAGCTTCAGAATTTCTCGCTTCCCTTGTTCGTATCATTCTGTGCCTGTTCTTTATAACACGAGAAAAGCCGAGCGTGAAAGCCCTGCTGATATCTGCGGCAGGTGCGGCGTTATCCTGTGCCGTTTTGCTTTTTACGGATATGCCGCTTCTATATATTCCTCTGTGCGAGGTAGTTGCAGCATTGCCGTGCCTTGAATTTTACCACAGCACGGACAGAAGAAAAGCTCTGTTCTTCTGCATCATGTACCAGATAGGAATATCTCTGTGGAGTTTTATTTTCGGAAAAGCACTTGCATCTGTTTTCAGCATAAGCGAGTTTTCGGTCAGGACCGCACTGTTTGGACAGCTTCCTTTATGGATAGCAAACATCGTGCTTGTAATTGTCGCTGTGCTGATGTACAAGGGCAGGGAAATTACTATCCGAGCTGCTTCCTTTGCGGCGGTATTGGGAATGTTCGGAGTGGTGGCTTTTTCGGAAAATACAGCTTCGGACGATATGACCTTTACATATCTCATCCTCTCGGTCATTCTTCTTGCGGGAATAATGGTACACAGGCTGAGCAGGCAGTACGAAACCGAAAAAGAGCTTGCGGAGCTTAAAGAAAAACAGGCAGAGCTGCTTGAAAGAGATTATAATGTACTGAACAAAGCATATTCCGAAAACGCAAAGACCTTTCATGATATGCACAACCATATAGGCGCTGTGCGCAGTCTGCTGACCGCCGAAAAATACGACAAGGCTATCGAATACCTTGACGACCTGCAGAAGCCTGTAAGCGGCATGACAACAGCCGTTTGGACAGGCGATGAGACCGTTGATTATCTCATAAACAGCAGGATTGCCGCAGCACAGAACGAAAACATTAGCTTTGAAACGCAGATCGAGTTTCCTAAGGGTACGAATATAGGCGGAGCCGACCTGTGTGCGGTGCTGGGCAATCTTCTGGATAATGCCTTTGACGCTGTAAGAAAGGACAGCACATCTGAAAGCCGCAGTATAAAGCTCACTATCCGCAGGATAAACTGCATGCTCGTCATAAAAGTGACTAATACCTTCAGCGGTGAGCTGAGAGCGACTGACGGAAAGCTCAGGACCACAAAGACTGAAAAGGGGCTTCACGGCTGGGGGATAGAGAGTGCAAGAACTGCCGCCGAAAAATACAGCGGAACTGTACGGACTACCGCAGAAAACGGTGTTTTTACAGCGGTCGCTACTATGTCGTTTGATAAAGATTAACAATTCACGGACAAAAAACTGCCGTTTGCGGACATTTCCGCAGACGGCATATTTTTATGTTATCATGTAATCACAACAGAAAACACAAACGGAGGAAATGTTATGAGACATACAATTACAAGAACAATAATCGGTATCATCTGGCTTGCAGCCGCTGTGGTAAGTATTTTTTCTGCCAACTATCTGATGGCAGTTGCAGGATTTGTTGCAGGACTTGTTTACTTAGGTTCTGCATACAGCATGAGAAAAAAGGAAAAGGGCAATAAGTAATGAGTGAGAACATTTTAAAGGTAGATAAGCTTAGCTGTTGGTACAAGAAGGGAAGCAATGTTTTATCGGAGCTTTCTTTTGAGCTTCAGAAAAACGAGATAGTCGGTCTTATCGGACTTAACGGCGCAGGAAAAACAACGCTGATAAAGATACTTTCGGGGCTACTTGACAGCTATAATGCCGACAGCATATCCTTTGACGGAAAGCCTGTGGCATTCCGCAACAGCAAGTTCAAAACAATGCGATACACCGTTTTTTCAGAGGACAGCTCTTTCGGCTACTTCACCTTCAGAGAGTATCTGTCCTATGTATTTTCGGCTTACGGTAAAAAGCTCCCCGATGTAACGGAGCTGGTAAAGGGCTTTCACTTCGGAGAGTATGAGAACAAGCTCCTTAAAGACCTGTCAATGGGCAACAGGCGCAAGGTAAATCTGATAACAGCCTTTGCGCTGAAAGCTCCGCTCCTGTTTCTTGACGAGCCTGTAAACGGTCTGGACTTTCAGAGTACGGAGTTCTTGTACAGCCTTATCTCAGGCTACAAGGAGTATGGCACATTGCTGTTTTCGTCTCACATACTTGAAAGCATCACGCTCACATCGGACAGGGTGATGGTGCTTGAAAATGGCAGTATCTCGCACATATTTACAGGCGGAGAAATAACCGCTGACAGCGTAAGAAAGGTTTTAAAGCTTGACAATGTTATTTAATGTATTCAGAAGAAAGCTTTTCGGCAACGGCTTTGAAAAGATATTAAAATATATAGTTATTTGCACGGCTGTTTTCTTCGGACTGTATATGGCGGAGATCAGAATAACCATCGCGTCGTTTATTAAATACCTGATGTCGGGCACTTTTACCGCAGGCATCATGTGGCATTCACTGTCCTCTGACAATTCCGCAGAGCTTAGCGGAATAGCCGCACTTCCTTTCAGAAAGCACAGCTTCACTTTTTCGTATATTGGGGCATACGGACTTTACACTGTCATCACAAAATCCGCACTGCTGATGGCTGTGATGTTCGCAGTATCCGTCCCCGATATCACAGAGATCATCGGCTCTGTGATATGTATGCTGGGCGGCGTTTTTGTAACTTCTGCCGTATTCGCTATGAAAAAGCACCGTATCATCGGTTTGGCATGGGCGGCAGTTTCAGTAGCAGCGATATTTACGGAATACGCTGTTGTTCTTCTTTCGGCAGACCTTATCATTGCGATGCTCGTACTTCTGACCGCAGACCCTTATAATTTCATCAACAGCTTTACGGCAACAGCTACCCTGAAAAGCTCCCAAAAGCACAGCGTATGGAAATATCTTTTCCGCTATATGACCGCCCGTAAGAACTATCTTATCAACTCCGCCGCGATGTGGGTCGTAGCAATAGTTTTTCCGTTTTTGCTGAGAGAAAGCGGAGCAGACGCTTTTCTCCCTATCGGCTTTGCCGTGCTTTCGATCAATACGCCTCTGTGCGTGCTTATTTCCGCAGACAGCTCACTCAGAGAAGCTGTGCATTTTCTCCCCTCTGCAATACGAATGTTCTGCCTGCCGTATTTTTCTTTCATAGTGTTAAATAATGTCATCGCCTATACATTTTATCTCGCAAGTTTTGGACTACAGACAGGCGGTATTGAGTTGAAAAACATTGTGCTGGCAGCGATATTTGCGTTGCTCAGTGCATCAGGCTCGGTCATCATGGAAATGAGATTTCCGCTTACAGAATGGAAAACGGAGAGTGACCTGTGGCATCACCCGAGAAAGTATATCGTTCCTGCAATACTTATGCTTCTTGCGGGCGTGGTGTGCGTGTTGTGATATTCGCAGGCTCACAAAAGGTTTAATTGTATCAAATATCGCAATTTCTTCCAAATAAATAAGGACTGCTTATGCAGTCCTTTTTGTTTATCTATTAAAACATAGTTAAGAAAAGTATTTAAAAAATATTTTAAATACCTATTGACATCATTTAAACAATACGCTATAATCTATTTAAAGGATTTTTTAAATAGATGGAAAGGGTGAGTGAAACGGGCATATCTGATACATTCAAAATACTTTCCGATCCGCAAAGACGTGAGATACTAGTTATGCTCAGAGACGGGCGAATGAGTGCAGGCGATATTGCGGAAAGGCTGAATATTACTCCTGCGGCACTTTCGTATCATCTTAAGCTGCTGAAAAAGGCTGATATGGTGATGGAATACAAGGAGAAGAATTTCGTTTATTATGAGCTTAATACCAGCGTTTTTGACGAGCTGATGATGTGGTTCGGACAGTTTGGAGGCGGTAAGAATGAGAAATAAAATAATGCCGGTAATTTCCGTGGTATCGCTTATCGCAGCGGCTGCATCAATGAATTTTCTGCCTGATGAGGTGCCGATAAATTATAACATTGTTGGCGAGGTCAGCAGAAGGGGAAGTAAATTCTGGCTGTTTCTGTTTCCGCTGATAACTGTTATAGTTTCGGCGGTCTGGATCATCTATATCAGAGCAAGAGAGAAAAAGCTGAGCGTCGCTGACGAAAAGACAGCAGCACGCATGAAAAATAACGGCAAGGTGTTGTTTGTGATACTTCTTGCATATGAGATGTTTATGCTTATAGGGCAGGCGGTCATGACTTTTTATCTGGTATCCATTGGCAAGGATAACGGCGGCGCAATGCCTGTAGGGCTTGCATCGGTGCTGTGTTGTCTGATGGGTATGTTATATGTGGTCGTTGGTAACATAATTACAAAAGCACGGCTAGGTACGGCGATCGGTGTCAGGACCCGTTGGAGCATGAAGAACGAAAAAGCCTGGCAGTACAGTAACCGTTTCGGTGGTGCAGCGCTTTTCATGGCGGGAGTACTGGTGATCGCCGAGTCGCTGATATTCCGAGGAATGACAGTTATATACATAATGGTGGTGATAATTGCTGTTGCGGTGGCTGCAACGGTGATCTACTCATATCACGCATACAAAAAGAGTATCATGTGAGTGCTGATATTTAAAAAGGAGAACGGAAATGTTAAAGATAAACAACCTCTGCAAAAAATACAAGGGCAGCAACAAAGGCGTACAGGATGTCAATATTCACGTTGAAAAAGGCGATATCTATGCGTTTATCGGACATAACGGCGCAGGAAAGACGACCACGCTGAAATGCGTTACAGGAATACATGATTTCGACAGCGGCGAGATCCTTGTTGGCGGCAAGGATATATCAAAGGAGCCTATCGCATGCAAGAAAAGCTTTGCCTATATCCCTGACAATCCCGATCTTTACGAGTATCTGACAGGAATACAGTATCTCAATTTCATCGCAGATGTCTTTGAAGTGCCTGCCGCAAAGCGCAGCGAGATAATCGCAAAATACGCTGACGCATTTGAGATAACAGCGTCACTCGGCGACCTTATCTCAAGCTATTCCCACGGAATGAAGCAGAAGCTTGCGATAATCTCCGCACTGGTACACGAGCCTGAGCTGCTTATCCTCGACGAGCCTTTTGTGGGACTTGACCCTAAAGCGGCAGTAGTGCTGAAGGGCGTTATGCACGATATCTGCGATAACGGCGGCGCAATATTCTTCTCCACCCATGTGCTTGACGTTGCGGAAAAGCTCTGCAACAAGGTAACGATAATCAAAGACGGCAAGATAATCGCAGGCGGCAGTATGAGCGAGCTTACGAAAAACGGCGATTCGCTGGAGGATATCTTTATGGAGGTGCTTGAAGGTGAAGCAGATTAAGGCACTTGCAGGAGCGGAGCTGTGTAATCTTTATGGCTTCAACGTCCTGAGGCACACAAAAGACCCCGTTGAGCGCAGGAAAAAGCTTGTGGTATATGGCATCGTCATATTACTTCTGATGTTTGTCATGGCTTATGCAGGTGCGCAAAGCTTTGTGCTGGTATCCTTTGGCTCAGGCAGTGCAGTGCCACCATACCTTATCGCAATGTCAGGTATCATGGCGCTGATGCTTGCTGTTTTCAAGGCAAGCGGCACGCTTTTCCGTAAAAACAGCTTTGATATAATCTCCTCGCTGCCGCTGTCCGACGGGGCAGTGGTGTTCAGCAGATTTTTAAGGCTGTATACCGAAAGCCTTATCATATCTTCGCTGATAATGATTCCGGGGCTTGTTGTATATGCGGTCATGTGCGATACTGATGCCATGTTTTACATAAGCGCATTTTTCGGAATAATTGCTGCACCGCTTATTCCTGTTGCAATAGCTACGGCAGTGGGTGCGCTGATAACGGGAATTGCCTCTCGCATGAAGCACAGGTCTGTTGTGGAAGCGGTGCTGTCTGTGCTGCTTGTTCTCGGGGTGCTTTCGCTGACTTCCTCGACTACGGGCGGAGAAGGCGAATTGACCGAAGAAGCGATGCTGCAGCTTGTGGGAAGTATTTCCGATGTTCTGGAAAAGGTATATCCGCCTGCGGCGATGTTCGGTGATGCTGCCGTAAACGGTAATATCATTGCTCTTTTGTTGTTTGTGGGAATATCCGTTGCTGCTTTTGCAGTGGTAGCACTTGTGGTATCGCTGAATTTCCGTGGAATCTGCCGCAGACTTAACGGCACATTTGCAAAGCACAGCTACAAGATGCAGTCGCAGCGGCAGACCTCGCTGCTTAAAGCGCTTGTGCGACGTGAAGCTAAGCGGTATTTCTCTTCGAGTCCGTATGTTACGAACACGATAATCGGCCCGATACTTGCGGTAGCTATGTGCGTGGCGCTCATGTTCGTAGACACGAACACGCTGCTTCCCGAGCTGCCTTTTGCGATAAACATAAACGCTGCACTGCCGTTTGCTTTTGCTGCAGTGTTCTGTATGATGAATCCGAGTGCGGTCTCTGTTTCGCTGGAGGGCAAGCAGTGGTGGATAGCTATGAGCCTGCCGCTGTCGGCGAAGGATATCATCAACAGCAAGCTGCTTTTCAGCCTGTATTTGCTTTCGCCGTTCTATGTGGTGGCAGAGGTAGTCGTGATGGCGACACAGAGTTTTGATATCGCTGAGCGTATATGGTTTGTGACCGTGCCTGCATTGAGTGCAGTATTCTCCTGCGTATTCGGGATATTCATGAACCTGAAGCTGCCTAAGTTTCAGTGGGAAGCTGAGGTGGAGGTCGTCAAGCAGAGCGGTTCTACGATGGCGGGCGGTCTCGGCGGTGTCCTGGTGCTGATCGTATTTACATTTGCAGCGGCTGTTATCCCGCAGGGATTATCATTGATATTCAATGCCTGTGCGTGCGGTGTGCTGTGCTGCGCCACGGTGCTGTTATATCGCAGCTGCATCAAGAAGGATCTGCGTACGCTCTGATGAACGTTCTTTATGCTTTTATAGAATAGTTTTGCCCGCAGGCGTGTCCTGCGGGCATTCTGATATATCAGTCGAATTTGTACAGTGCCACCTCTGCGATGCAGCAGCTGAAGCTCTTTTTATCGGTGCTTTTGGGGTAATCGAATTTCAGGTAACGATAGCTTACCGTATCGGGCAGTATCAGCTGATTCATCTCGCCGCTCAGCGGATCGGCTCTCAGTATCGTGAACTGTTCCCAGTTCTCGCCGTCGGTCGAGCCGTAGATGCGGCATTTTTGCATGCGGCTTTCCTGACCCTCGGCAGGGGCGTAGCCGATGATGTCAAACTCAGTGTCAGCACCGAGATCAATGATGATGTAGCTGTCAACATCGCCGTCGTAATATGTCACCATGTCGCCGTCTATGATGCTTTCGGCAGGACTTCCGTCAACGGATGCGGGAGCCTCAACCGCCGCATTTTCAAGAGATAGCTCGCTTACGCTTACATCTCCCATCTGCACGCCGCTCATCACGAATGTGGTGATGGAGTTGCCCTTAAGCTCAGCAACAAAGCCCTCAGAGTGCGCCTTGATGCTGTCAAGCTGCGCCCACTTTTCACCGCTTGCGGAATCTCCGCTGGTGCGTGTTGCGGCAACCGTATCTCCGAGCGCTGTGAACTGTGACAGATCAAAGTTGTATGTCTTGTCGTCCGCATAAGGATTTACAGCAACGATAACAAGCTCGCCCTTATCCTTGTCGTAGGCTGCAAGGGTGTTCTCATTACAGTGGATGAGAGTAGCACCTGGGCGGATATAGCGTGTGAACTGTCCAAAGCCGTAGTATTTCTGCGTAAGTATGATGGTGTCATTGTCATGGTCGGCTACTGCCGTACCCCAGAATCCGCCTGTTATATCGGGCATTCCTGAGTCCTTGTTGCCGTTGTAGCCCTCGGCGCTGATGTGGTTGTCGATGACCTGCCACATTACCCAGGCAGACGGAGAAAGCTTGTTGATATCGTAGATTATCTTCTGTGCAAACCAGATAGCCGCACCCATTTCGCCTGCTTCCTCGCCTGCGGTGCCGCTGCCGTCCACCTCGCTCATCCAGAGGTTGAAGCCTTCCTTCTTTGCGAGTGCGCCCAGCTCCTCTATGCCGCTTGTGCCGTAGGTGTGAGTGCTTATGCGGTCTATCTTTGCAAGCGCCTCGGCGGAGAAGGTCTTGTATTCCTCCACCTGCTTGTCGGGAGCGGTCTCGTCGCTGGCGATGACAAGAACATCGCCGAGCCCGTAGCGCTCCATAGCGTTTGCGGTCTCGATGATAAGTGTTGACTGGGACTCGCCTGCGTCAACGTGGCAGCCCTCCTGCTTGTTGCTGTAAGCACCCCAGTGATTGGTGTTGGCTTCGTTCATGGGGGAGATGCTGTCTACTTTGATGCCCAGCTCGTTATTGATATATGCGGAAACGTGTGCGAGATATTCGCCCACATCGCCGTAGCACTCATCCTTGATATTGTTGACGGAGGCATTGGTGTTTCCCGAGGAGCAGCCGCTCACTGTCATGAAATAGGGCGGCGAATTGCTGAACACCTCTACCCATGCGTCCTCGCCCGAGGCTTCGGCGCAGCGCCTGAGGACGTTGAGCTGGTTTGCATCGGCGGTGTAGTCATAGACATACTCGCCTGTTGCTTCGTCAAGCACCAGCCATCCGGGAACGGCGGAGTCTGTTCGGGTGATGTGGTTATGCGTGGGATCATCGCCGCCGCCGATGTTGTAGCGCATTATGTTGAGATCAAGTCCCTCGTCACCGTAAAACAGGTCAGCTGCCTGCTGAGAAAGGCTGTCGGAGTAACCTATCCTGTTCGCCCACCAGCAAAGGCTGGTGCCCCAGCCCTCAAAGCTGCCGCCGTTCATAACTGAAGCGTTGAGAGGAGATACACGCACCTGTCCGTCAAGGGAAATATCTGCAGGAGTGATCGCAGGAGCATTGTCAACAGACTCAGCCGAAGATGCGGCAGTGCTTGTCGTTTGAGCAGATGAGGTGCTTTCCGCTGTGGACTGTTCCTCTGAGCTTGCAGGTGCAGTGCCTGAGCATCCGCATGCCGATGTGATTACTGCTGCGCAGATTATGCAGCTCATGACCTTTCTTTTCATATCGTTCCTCCTGTGGAATATATATTTTCTGCTGTGCTTTGTAAATGCCGTGAACTTGCTTCTGCTTATATTTTATAATAATATTGGTGGCTGCTCATTATATAATCTGCTTATTTATATAGAAAATCTGCTGTAAGAGCATTGATTATTCGGCAGAGATATGTTACACTGATAGTGAGGTGATGAATATGGCGATAATAGAGCATTCAAGATACTATGAAAATCCGCTTTTCGGTGTAAGTCATGCACACACATCATGTGAGCTTATGTATATAGTCGAGGGGGAGCTGGATGTAACTGTAAAGGATAAGGTCTATCATATATGCAGGAATGACTGCGTGCTGATAAAAAGCCGACAGCACCACATAACAAAAGTTCCTGCCGATATGGAATATCACCGCTATATCGCAATGATAAACCCGTGGGAGCTGCGAAAACAGCTGGTGCGGCCTGATCTTTTCGCCATGCTTACCGATATAAGCAAGGATGGTATAATCATTCTGCGGGATGCTCCGCAGCTGAAGCGTTGCTTTGAGCGGATGACAGATATCTTTGAAAAAGGTGCGAATATCTACGCCGAGCTGAGCGCTGCACTGGAGCTTCTTTCGGTCCTGCACGAGCAGGTCAAGCCACATAAGGAGCATGATGCGCAAAGAGCAGGAAAAAAACTCACCGACAGAGTCCGCAGCTATATCGAGGAGAATTATGCCGAGAACATAAAGATCAGCAGGATAGCAGCTGATAATTTCATAAGTGAGGGATATCTGTCTCATACATTCAAGGCTGAAACAGGTATGTCGCCGAGAGAATATCTGTCCCATATACGCTGCACACGAGCCTATGATCTTATAAAACACACTGCCATGAAGTTCACCGAGATCGCTGCTGTCACAGGTTTCTGCTGCGCAAATGACATGAGCAGAAAGCTGCATGAATATTATGACCTTACGCCGACGCAGATCAGAAACAGCATATATGGATGATGAACGGCGCTTTCAGCGAATCCTTGCGGTATGCTTTGATATGTGCTATAATGTAATATGTGACGGCAAAGCTTGAATAGCGGAGCAGAAAGGCGGACAGCAATGAGCGAGCTTATCATGACGATCAATGTAACCACTTATGAGGCGCAGGGGCTTGAGGGGCAGGCCTCGAGGGTGGTGATGATACCCTTCAGCGCAGAGGCGACCGGAAAGTATTTCAGCGGAAGGACTGTTGCAAACGGCGTTGATACACAGATATCGGCAAACGGCGGTTTTTCTCTTTCGGCGAGATATATGCTGGAGGGTACAGACCTCAGCGGCAACAGGTGCAGGGTGTTCATCGAGAACAACGGAACATCACTGGATGATTGCAGACCGAGAATATTTACAGACAGCAGTGAGCTGGCTTTTCTTGAATCAGCTGAGCTTACTGCAAAGGTAGAGTGTGTCGAAAACGGAGTTATAGTCAGCATCTTTATATGAAGTGCGGATGTTGTATTTTCACCCGATATGTGATATAATCAATACGAATAATTCTGAACGGAGGAATATATTATGAAGCTTGCAGAAGCATTACAGGAGCGCGCAGACCTCAACCGAAAGGTGCAGCAGCTGCGTGCGAGACTTGATCTTAATGCGCTTGTTCAGGAGGGCGAAAAGCCTGCGGAGGATCCGAATGATCTGCTTAAGGAGCTGAACGCTTGTCTTTCGAGACTGGAGCAGCTTATCGTGATGATCAATCGCACGAACTGTGAGGTAAAAGTAGACAGCATGACTCTTACGCAGATGATAGCACGCAGGGATATGCTTACGCAGAAGATACAGGCGTACAGGCAGTTCATATCCACAGCGAGCGCAACTGCGCACAGAGCCTCTCATACCGAGATAAAGATACACAGCACCGTAAATGTAAAGGAGCTTCAGATCAAGGCGGACAGCCTTGCAAAGGAGCTTCGTGAGTTGGATAATAAGATACAGCAGACCAACTGGACTGTTGACATCTGAGCGGGAATGCTTGGTAGCTTGTAGGGCGAATGTCATCTCTGTGGCTGAGAATGAGTCCACCCGTTATGGTGCGTAAGGGCGCGCACATTTTTTATGATCGTTATGCCCAGACGGTGTACATATGTATTGTCACCGTGAATCGTTACTACCGGACATTGACTATAAGCGAGGGCGGGAACGGGGAGTTTCCTGCTTACGAATTACGGAGGGAATATTATGCTGAAAAAAGCCGCAGCTGCGCTGCTCATATCAATGCTGCTGTGCGGATGTGCGGCATCCTCTCCTGCTATAGAAGGCACCTGGTTTGCAATGGATACCGTTATGTCGGTAACGGCATACGGTGAAACGGAGCTTACAGGCAGTGATATTTCCGCTATGCTTACGCAATACGAAGCGGAGTGGTCTGTCACCGATGAGCGCAGCGGGATATACTCGGCAAATCAGGGCGAGACGGTGCAGCTAAGCACCGAAACAGCGGAGCTTATCCGTTTTGCGCTTGATATGAATGAGGTGACCGACGGTGCGCTGGATATCACTATGTATCCTGTGCTGCGTGAATGGGGATTCACCACAGGGGAGTATCATGTCCCCTCTGATGAGAGTATATCCGGGCTTCTGCAGCAGACGGGCTGCGACAGGGTGCAGTTGGGTGTGGACGATGTCCTTTCGTTGCCTGAGGGGATGCAGATAGATCTCGGAGCGGTGGCTAAGGGTTATATGGGAGACCTGCTTAGCGAAAGGCTTCGCAGCGAGGGGATAACCTCTGCACTTATCGATCTCGGCGGTAATATCCATGCGATCGGTAGCAATCCCGATGGCTCGCCTTGGCGGCTTGGCATAAGAGACCCTTTCGGCACAGGCAACATAGCCATTCTGCAGCTTTCGGACAAGGCTGCGGTGACATCGGGAGGATACGAGCGGTATTTCACAGAGGACGGTGTTGATTACTGCCACATTCTTGATCCCGAAACAGGCAGACCTGCCGACAGAGGTTTAGCTTCCGTCACGATAATAGGGGAACAGGGCAGGCTGTGCGATGCACTTTCCACCGCCGTTTATGTTATGGGAGAGGAAAGGGCGGTGCAGCTCTGGCAGGAGCTTGGCAGCTTTGATATGATACTCATTACCGATGGGGGGGATATGCTCATCACCGAGGGCCTGGAGCGTTTCCTTGCCCCGACGGAGATCTTTAAGGGTGAGATTCAGGTTCTGCGCAACAGCGGGTTGCTTGACTGAGCGGAGCGAATTGCTGTATACTGTTATCGGGAGGCGATGACATGAATACGGGAGAGATCATTAAGCGGCTCAGGCAGAGCAACCGACTTACTCAGGATGAGATGGCGCAGAAGCTGTTTGTAACAAGACAGGCGGTTAGTCGCTGGGAGAACGGGGAAACTCTGCCGAACATAGATACCTTGCGCATCATATCACGGATATTCGATATCCCGATAAACAACCTTGTAGATGTAAAAACGCTGCCCGGCGGTACAAGTGGCGAGATAAATGCACAAAGATTTCTCGGATTTGCGGATGTGTATGACAATAACCGTCCTGCTGTGCCGAAACAAGCGGTGGATATCATCGAAGGCTATCTCGGACATGCTCCTGAAAGCGTTGTGGACTTAGGCTGCGGAACCGGTCTTTCGGTAATGGCTTGGAATGGTCGCTGTGGGCATGTTACAGGAGTGGATCCCAGTGATGATATGCTGGCTATTGCACGGCTGAAGGAAACGGATAACGTAAGCTTTATAAAAGCATTCTCCCACGAAACAGGTCTGCCTGACAGATGTGCGGATGTTGTGATATGTTCCCAGTCTTTTCACTGGATGAATCCGCAGGATACACTGGCAGAGGCGGATCGCTTGCTGCGTGACGGTGGAGTGTTTGCGGCGGTGGATTGTGATTGGCCGCCTGTATGCACTTTGAAGGCTGAGATGGCATATTCTGCACTTTTCAATAAAGTTCGTCTTATCGAGGAAGAGAATGCGGACGTCAGCCGAACATTCACCCGTTGGGATAAAGCCAATCATCTGAGTAATATAAGGGCAAGCGGCTTTTTCAGATACAGCAGAGAGGTAGTATTCAGCAGCACTGAGCCGTGTGACGCTGAGCGTTTTATCGGACTGGCGCAGAGTCAGGGCAGCCTGCAGACTATCCTGAAGCTGCATCCTGAGCTGATCGAAAAGGATTACTTACACTTCCGTAAATCTGTGTTTGAAGCATTTGAGGACAATTCCGGCGACATCATGTTCTGCTATAGAATGAGGATAGGTGTGAAATAATATATCATAACAAACAGATTGCCTGAGAAGAATCGAGCCTTCTCAGGCATTTTTTATTTCTTTATTGCTTCTTTGATTACTCGTAAGAACTGTGTAACTGCGAAGGGTATGACTGCAAGGGCAGCGATCTCAATTATATTGTTTGCGGATAGTGCGCTGTCGATATCCATAAAGCCATGGAGAGGCGTGATGAAAAGCGCTGCTGTGAGGAACAGCACTCCTGCCGCAAAGGCACCGATCGAACTTATGTTGGTGGTGACGCCGAGCTTGAACAGGGAATACTTTCCGCGGCTGTCAAAGCCTTCGAAGAGACGTGCGAGACAGAGCGTTGCAAATGCCATTGTGCTTGCGAGAGTTCCCGAAGTCTGATTGCCGAGCAGGAAAGCGATCATAACGCAAGCTGCGATCATTATGCTGTGAACGATGATATAAACGCCTGTTTCCTTGTTGAGTATTGATTCGTTGGAGGGGCGAGGCTTTTCTTTCATGACATTGGGCTGCATCGGCTCCATGCAGAGAGCAAGAGCGGGCAGCGAGTCTGTAAGAAGATTGATGAACAGCAGATGAACGGGGGTGAAGGGAAGGGGAAGATCAAAGAATGTGGTGATAAGCACCACGATGATCGCTGCGGTGTTTCCTGCAAGCAGGAACTTGATAGCGTTCTTGATGTTGCTGTAGATGCATCTGCCGTTTGCGACCGCCTTAACGATGGTTGCGAAGTTATCGTCGGCGAGTATCATGGAAGCGGCATCCTTGGATACTTCTGTTCCCGTGATGCCCATAGCAACGCCGATGTCTGCCTTCTTCAGTGCAGGAGCGTCATTTACACCGTCTCCTGTCATGGCAACGACCCTATCCTTTTTCTGCCACAGGTCAACTATTCTGATCTTGTGAACAGGAGAAACTCGTGCGTATACGGAGATCTGTTCAAGCTGTGCGGAAAGCTCATCGTCGGTGATGTTATCCAACTCGGTACCGTCAAGACACTTGTCGCCGTCCTTGAAGATGCCTATTTCCTTAGCAATTGCAACGGCTGTGAGCTTGTGATCGCCTGTGATCATGATAGGCTTGATTCCTGCGGAGATACAGTCTGCTACCGCTGCCTTGCTTTCGGCTCTGGGCGGATCAGTCATAGCGGAAAGACCGATATAGATATAATCACACTCATCGTCGAGAGTAACAGGTGTGTTGCTTGTGAGGAGCTTTTTGGCAAACGCAAGCACTCGCATGCCGTTTTCGGAGTAGGAAAGGTTTGCTTTTTTTATCTCATCAAGATCGCTTTCAGCAATATCACGGATGCCTTCATCAGTGAGGACATGCTTCATGCGTGGCATAAGTACATCAATAGCGCCCTTTGTATAAGCGATACGCTCGCCGTTCAGCTCGTGAACAGTGGTCATGAGCTTGCGGTCACTGTCGAAGGGGATCTCGTCTATGCGGGGATTATCATTGCGGATCCTGTCGTATTCGCTTTCGGTGATGTAGTCTGCGAGTGCTGTTTCGGTAGGATCGCCCAGCCACATCTCGCCTGATCTTGCCGCATCGTTGCAAAGTGCCATAGCCATACGAAGCTCGTTTGCTGCTTTGTTACCGGGAGTGGTGATATCACGGACGGTCATCTTGTTCTGTGTCAGCGTACCTGTTTTATCGGAGCAGATGACGGAAACACAGCCGAGACCTTCCACTGCCTTCAGATCCTTGATGATAGCCTTTTGCCTGGACATTTTCTGTGTGCCGATAGCGAGAGATATCGTAATGATAGAGCTTAATGCCTCGGGGATCGCAGCGACTGCAAGAGCGATAGCGAACATCAGCGAATCCTCAAGAGTCTGACCGTTTACGAATTTTGTAAGTGCGAAGACCACAAGGCAGATACCGATTATCACGATGGACAGTACCTTGCTGAAATTATCAAGGCTTGCCTGCAGGGGAGTCTTTTTCTTCTGAGCGTTCTGCATGAGAGATGCGATCTTGCCGATCTCGGTCTCCATGCCGACTTCTGTTACCGCAACAATTCCACGGCCATTGGCTATGTTTGAGCCTGAGTAGATCATATTCACTCTGTCACCCAGAGGAAGCTCATCCGCATCTATCTTATCAGTGTTTTTCAGCACGTTGAGCGATTCGCCTGTAAGTGTACTTTCGTTTACCTGCAGCGATGCGGCTTCAAGAAGTCGTCCGTCTGCAGCGACAACATTTCCCGCCTCGATAAGAAGTATATCGCCCACAACTACTTCCGAAGCGGGGATCTCAGCCTGCTTTCCGTCACGGATGACACGGGCGTTCGGTGCGCTCATTGCCTTGAGGCTTGCGAGGGATTTCTGCGCCTTCACATGCTGAACGGTTCCGAGAATGGCATTCATTGTGATAACTGCGATGATAACTATCGTGCTTTCAACATTGCCTGTAAAAGCAGAGATAACTGATGCGATTATCAGAATAATTACCAGCAGATCTGTAAATTGTTCAAGAAACACCTTGAAAATGCTTTTGGGCTTTTCTTCTGCAATGATATTTGCGCCGTGCTTTTCTCGGCTGTTTTCTGCCTGAGCAGCTGTAAGACCCGTTTCGCGGGAGGTCTCCAGTGCGCTCAGAACTTCGTTTACATCTTGATTGAAATAGTTCATAGTTGCTCCTTTTGCTTTATATGTATATAATATGCGCTCAGATCGTTTTCTTGTAATACAAAAGAATAATTCGCCGCATTAAAATATTATATCACTTTAAAAGCAAAAGTGAAGCAATAAAAACAAAATAACGATTAATAAACGGTTAAGATTATCTGCGGTTTTTTATACCGTGAAAACAAAAACAGACGACCGAAGCCGTCTGTTTTGTGTTTTTTGATAACCGGAACGTTGTTGGTGTGACCAATTTAGTAGTGGTTATAGGGCGGAATTACTCGCCTCTCTGCTTAGCGAAACACTCGCTGCAGTATACGGGTCTGTCCTCCTTAGGCTCAAAAGGAACCTTAGCTACGTTGCCGCACATTGCGCATGTAGCCTCGAAGAATGTTCTGGGACCCTTACCGGAATTCTTTCTTGCGTCTCTGCAAGCCTTGCATCTCTGAGGCTCGTTTACGAAACCCTTCTCTGCATAGAATTCCTGCTCGCCTGCGGTGAATACGAAATCAGCGCCGCAGTCCTTGCACTTTAAAGTCTTGTCTGTGTACATAGTGATACCTCTTACAAAAAAATTTCGCCCTGGGTCGGATTTACACCGACACCTTTGTAAAACAACGCTCTGGTAAATTAAGCTACCGGGTCGTATATTTATGAGCATACCTTCCCGATATTTTCAGCGTCTTTTCGGCTATAATCGCTTTATGCTGCGTTGAAAACCCTTGACGGGCACAAAGCCCGCCTGCGGCTTTTCGCCTTGCCTAAAACGATTCTATTCCGAAAATCCTGCTGAAACTCTCGTGAATGTAAGCTCATGAGAACAAAAATAAAACAAAAACGATTGAGTTTCGTCTGACGAAAAATCAACTGCGCAAATGCCGTTCATGCTTTTCGCTCCATCGTCTTGTTGCTGAATAGCAATGCCGTGTCAGAAGTCGGGGAACACTGCACGAAGCTTTGCTCTCGCTCTTGCAACGGCGTTATCCACCGTTTTCTTTTCCACTCCGAGCTTTTCGGCGATCTCCGCATAGCCGTGACCGAGGATCACACCATCCAGACATCTGCGTTCCAGCGGCGTTAACAGCAGTTTCATCTGCTCGCTCATCTCGCTGGTGTTCTCCTTAATTATCACCATTTCCTCGGGCGTAGGCTCGGGGGCGGTAAGTGTTTCAAGTTCTGCTTCGGAAGCGAGCTTCGCAGATCTTCTTGCAGCTTTGTCTGCGGTGTTCTTCATCCTGTTGGAGACACACACACCTGCGAAAGCTGAAAAGCTACCCTTTTGCGGTTCGTAATGGGAGATGGCATTCAGCAGAGCATCCATCCCGTCTGACACAAGCTCCTCATAATCCGCTGATGCGGAAAACTGAGCTGCCATGGAGAATACCATGCTGCTGTATCGTGAGATAAGCTCGGCTATTTTTTTGCTGCCGTCTGCGGAGAAGCCAACGCTTGCAAGCTGCTCATCCGTCATTAATGAAAGGTCTGCCATAATCACCACAAAATACTGTTACCAATGGTTTAAACGTTAAACTTTTGCACATAGTCATTATATCATGCGTGTTTAAATTTGTCAATATAAATCAACTGTTTTAGAAAAAGACTTACGTTTTCAATAAATTGACAACGTTCGCTTTATGCATATAAACAATAAAAGCCTTGCGTTTTTCACAAATGTGAAAATGAGTACAGCATGATATATTTATCTGTTATCTGGCGTACTGCGCCCTGCCTGATCTGAACAGGTCTCCGCCGTCGCAGTCTATTGCAACTATAAGCGGGAATCTGTCGAATGTGAGCTTCTTCACGCTTTCGCAGCCGAGATCCTCAAACGCTATTACCTCGCACTCTGTGATGCATTTGCAGGCAAGAGCGCCTGCGCCGCCTATCGCACAGAAATACACTGCGCCGTTGCGTCTGATAGCCTCGCACACTGCCTCACTGCGTTCGCCCTTTCCTATCATGGCGGAGAGTCCCATATCCAGCATGAGTGGGGAATACACATCCATCCTGCTGGAAGTGGTGGGACCGCAGGCGCCGATAGCCATGCCGTCCTTTGCGCCCGTGGGGCCTGCGTAATATATAGCAGCGCCGTCCAGTTCATAGGGGAGCGGCTCGCCGCTGTCTATGCATGCCTTTATCCGCTTATGAGCTGCGTCACGGGAGGTGTATACTGTTCCCGAAAGCAGGACCTTATCGCCTGCACGGAGCGTTTTTGCCTTTTCCTTCAGCTCGCTTGTATTAAGTTCTATCATAATATTACTTCCTTGAAATATACAGAGCCGAATGATTATCCGGCTCTGTTGTTATGTAATTAGAAACCGCCGAAGCCGCCGAACATATCGGAGCTCATGTCATCCTCGGAATCAGAGGAGCTGCCGAAGTTCCAGATAGAGGAATCATCAGCAGAGGGCGCTGCGGGTTCTGCCTGAGGCTCAGGCTGTGCTGCGGGTGCAGGCTCTTCGATTGCGCCGAGACCTGCCTGTTCCATAGCCTCGAACTGCTTCTGCAGGTCTGCCCAGGGATCATCGGATGCGGAGCTGCTTTCGGATGCTGCGGCAGCAGGTTCTTCGTCTATAGTTGCTTCTGCTGCGGGAGCAAGGCTGTTGAGAGCTTCCTCAGCTTCACGGAGAGCCTTCATCAGGTCGTCCTCGGTGTTGGCAACGGGAGCTTCTTCCTCTTCCTCCTCGTCCATGCTCAGATCCTTCATAGGCTGGATAGCGAAAGCTGCTTCAGCCTCTTGAACTGCCTTCAGCAGATCCTCGTTCACATCAGCGCCGAGAGAGCCTGAGGGCATCGTCTGGGCAATGAGATCATTCTCAAAGCCTTCAACCTCATCGACGTCTGTACCTCTGGGAGGATCGAGAGGCTTGATCTCGCTTACGATCTCCTCATCATTCTCTTCCTCTATGATGCCTGTTCCGAAGAGATCCTTGCCGAACATATCCATGGCATCGGGATTAACAAGGGGAACAGCGTCCTTCTTTTCGTCGTTGTAAATGGTCTGCGCAGCGATCTCACTGCCGCCCCATACGTCGTCAAAGGTTGCGATATCGTCGCTCTTTTCAGCTGTGGGAACCTCAGCGATAGCAGGCATCTCATCTGCCTTTTCCTCGGCTGCGGGAGCTTCCTCTGCAGCAGGTGTCTCTTCAACAGCTGCAGGTTCTTCCTCAACTACTGCGGGAGCAACGATCTCCTCGATTACCTCTTCCTTTACAGGCTCAGCCTTCTTCTCGGGCTTGGGAGCGGGAGCTGCAGGAGCTATTTCCACAACGGGCAGGGGAGCGATCTCAGCACCCAGCATTTCTGCTGCGGATTCGCTGATGCTCTTATATCCTGCAGTGATATTATCTATCTGGGACTTCAGGGCGTCCAGGAACTTGTTGGTGTTAGCGTCGGCAGCAGCACGTCTTTCCTCGGCTTCAGCAACGATGGCCTTTGCCTCTTCCTGTGCTTTATCTGTGATCACCTTTGCATCTGCATTTGCCTTGTCGATGATCTCGGTATAAGCCTTCTGCGCCTCAGAGCTTACGCCCTTTCCGCTGATGAGCATATCGGACATTTTCTTGCGCTCATCCTCAAGAGCCTTATCGGCCTTCTCCAGCTTGAAGGTCAGACCCTCATTCCTCTGCTGCTCAGCCTTCAGCTCCAGCTCAACGTCCCTGAGCTTATCCTCGACTTCCTTTACGGCAGCCTTGATGCGGTCATCGGCTTCCTCGGCAAGCTTTAATGCTTCCTCGGTCTTCTTGTCGTTAGCCTTCATGTCCTCTTCCATGGACTTCATCTTCTTACGAAGATCGCTTATGTATGCGTTTACCTCATTCTTATCGAAGCCTAAGGCAACTTGTCTGAAACCACCGTCTCCAACAGCCATGTCTGTATATCCTCCTGAAATAAATAATTATTATATGCCTTATATGCCAATTACTTTACTACAGTGTTGCGACACTGTACATAAATACACTCTATATTATATCATAAAAAACGTCATTATACAAGAGGTTTAGCAAATTTTATAAATTTGTAGATTTTTGTGATATGTTTTTGTGAGAATATCCAAACAAAGAAAGAGAAATTTGTGATAATTATAGATTTTCGGCCTTTGAAAGCCATAAAATCAGAAAGTCGGTTGTTTTTTTCAGGAGGAAAGTGTATAATTAAAATCGTAAAGATAACTGACGTTTATCATTTTCTGCGCGTGCGGATTAAGGAGGATTGAAATTTTATGATAGATAAGACTATGACGTTCTCTGTTCATGATGACAGAGAAAATGAGATGAAGGAGATCCTTACCACTGTGTATGATGCTCTCAAGCAGAAGGGCTACAACCCCATCAACCAGCTTGTTGGCTACATCCTTTCAGAGGATCCTACATACATCACCACCTTCAACAATGCCAGAGGACTTATCCGCCATATAGATCGTGATGAGCTTCTGCAGGTGCTTGTGAAGTCCTACCTTTCAGATTAAGAATAACCGTACCGCTCCGTTGTTGACGGGGCGGTTTTTTACTCTGTTGATTACCGCTTGGGTCTGTGGCAATAATTGCAGTAAAGGCATGGCAAAGATCGGTGTGTCTGCGTTGCTGACGATTGACATTGACTTTGGCATGTGGTAAAATCGTTTTATAGACGTTATGTCCGTATCGTTGAGATTCGGGTAAAAAGGAGATGATCTTTATCAGACTGGAATGGAATAAGAAATATACCACTATCGCTGCTTATGCGCTTATCGTTATCGTGCTTTCGGTGCTGTTTGTGGTGTTTATCTTCAAGTATGAGTCCTTTGCCAATGGTTTCTCTTGGATCGGCGAGGTCATTGCCCCCATCATTATAGGCATCGTGATAGCTTATGTGGTGAATCCGCTGGTGGACTGGTTTGAGAACCGTGTTTTTGACGGATTGAAGCATAAGGCTGTAAAGATCGCTCCCATGGAGGACAGGGCAAAAGCTGAGGCGAAGGCGGCAAAGAAGCGCAGACGCTACAGGACAGCCGCAAAGGCTCTTGCTGTGACTGTCTCCTTTTTAATTGTGCTTACAGTTATTACGGGGATGTGCATTGCCATCGTTCCGCATGTTGCGCAGAGTATCGTTGATCTTGCGGATCAGATGCCGCAGTATGCAAGAAATCTCGAAACAAAGCTGAAAGATATCTTTGCAAATAACCCGAATCTTGCAAATTACATTTCCGAGGAGTTCAGCGAGCTGAGTACCATCATCGACAAGATCGCCGATCAGATAGCACCTGTCGCTTCGGATATCATCGGCAGTGTTTCGGCTAGCGTTATCGGAGTTATCACTAATATTCTGGTCGCTCTGAAGAATGTTCTTATCGGCTTTATCATTGCGATATATCTTCTGTTCAGCAAGGAGCGCCTTATCGCTCAGGCGAAGAAGGTGCTGTTTGCGTTCGTGAAGAACGATAAGTGCCAGAGTGTCCTTACCGTTATGCGCAAGAGCAACAAGATATTCAAGACCTACATCATCTCCAATCTGCTGGATGCCATTATAATTTTTATACTCATGAATATCGGCTTGGCGCTTATGGACATGCCCTATGCAATGCTGATATCAATGGTGTGCGGTGTGACTAACCTTATTCCGTTCTTTGGCCCGTTCATCGGCGCTATTCCCTGCGGTATTCTGATATTGCTGGTGGATCCCATAAAGGTCATCTGGTTCGGCATATTCGTTCTCGTTCTGCAGCAGTGTGACGGAAATATCATCAAGCCGTTCATGTTCGGCGAGACAATGGGTCTGCCTGCGCTGTGGGTGCTTATCTCCATCATCGTCAGCGGCGGACTTTTCGGCATTCCCGGAATGCTGCTGGGTGCTCCTGTTTTCGCTGTGATCTACCTGCTGTTTGCGGAGTATATCTCAGGCAGGCTCAGAAAGAAGAATCTCCCCACTGATACGGAGCGTTACTACACTACTGCGGAATACGTCAATCATTACGTTGAGCCTGACGCTTCAGAAGTGGATGAAAACTGATACAAATTGCCGCAGAGATCTTTTCTCTGCGGTTTTTTGAATTATTGTAATTATACGGTTGACAAGGTTGCGTCTATTATGTTATAATATGATAAATGGAGTTGCATATGTTTGAATATTTTGTGCAATTTACTAAAAATCGGCAAAGGTGCGGTTAAGGACTGATATGGTTAAGGCGGTTATTTTTGATATGGATGGGCTTATCCTCGATACTGAGAAGCTGCTCGTCAGATACTGGTGTCAGGCGGCTAATGAAGCGGGTTTCCCTATGCAGAGGGAGCATGCTCTCAATATCCGCAGCCTGCACAGAAAGTTTGCTATACCATATCTGCAGGGTCTGTTCGGTGAGGAGTTTGATTATGTAAAGATCCGTAACCGCCGTATGGAGCTTATGACAGAGGCTCTTGCGGAAAACGGCCTTGAACTCAAGAAGGGCGTGTGCGAGCTGCTGGATTTCCTGAAGGAACAGGGAATATCTGCGGCGATCGCCACTGCAACTGATCTTGAGCGCACGAAGGATTATCTCGGTAGAGTGGGCATCTTTGACCGTTTTGACAGGATAGTATGTGCAACGATGGTGGAATACGGCAAGCCCAAGCCTGATATTTATCTTTATGCGGCTGAACAGCTGGGACTGGCGCCGTCGGAGTGCATGGCGTTGGAGGATTCCCCGAATGGTGTGCGCTCTGCGGCAGCGGCAGGCTGTGTGACGGTGATGGTTCCCGATCTCACGCCTTCCGATGAGGAGCTAAATGGCCTGATCTTTGCGCAGGCTGACAGCCTGCTGGATGTTCCTGAGATCATCCGTTGCACCTGACAGAAGAGATTTTGCATAACGACTGCTAGAGGTATGGAGTAATTATGTTTGACGAAAATATCCAGAGTAAAATGAGTTCCGCAGGTCCTCGAATGGAGAGACCTCCTGTAATAGATGGCCGTGTGGATCTTACATATGATAATTCGGGCATGCTGTGCAATCTCACTCTGTATGCTCCAATGAACGGCGGACGTCCTGTTACTATGGAGCTTATTGCGCAGGAGCTGAAGAAAAAGGGCATAGTTGCGGGCATTGATGAGTTTGATATCCGTGATATGCTGGATAACCACGTTTATGAACAGCCTGTGTGCATTGCAAGAGCTATTCCTGCTAAGCGTGGCATAAACGGCGTTGTTGAGTTTAAATATGAGAAGAAGCGTGTGGTGCAGCCTAAGTGCGATGAATTCGGCAATGCGGATTTCCGTGAGCTCGGCACCATCGTCAAAATACGCAAGGGCGATATTATCGCAGAGATAATTCCGCCCACTCCCGGTGAACCCGGTATGAACATCTTCGGTGAGGAGATTCCTCCCGAGGCAGGCAAGGCGGCAAAGCCTGCTATCGGTAAAAATTCCGTTATTTCTGCTGATGGTAAGTATATCATTGCGGCGTGTGACGGACACATCACCTACGGCGTGGGCTGCTTTAATGTCGAGGATACTGTAACAGTATTCAGCGATCTGGATATCTCGGTGGGAAATATTGATTTCTTCGGTGATGTCCATGTTAAGGGTAACGTGATGGAGGGCTTCTCCATCAAGGCGGGAAAGAATGTCCGCATTGATGGCAGCGTTTTCTCCTCGGATATCACAGCAGGCGGTAATGTAACTGTTGTAAGCGGTATTATAAATTCCACTGTCAAGTGCGAGGGAAATGTCAGCGCAGGCTTCTGCCAGACTGCCAATATTCAGGCAAAGGGCAGCGTGGAATCTAAGGAGTTCGCATTCTGTGAAGTGTTCTGCTACGGCGAGCTGAAGGCGAAGGGCAACGGCAGCATCGTTGGCGGAAAGATCACCGCAATGCGTGATATCACTGCAGGAACGATCGGCTCTGAAAAATATACTCAGACCATTATAAATATCGGTGACGGCTCTGTTACCTTTGCCCGCAAGCGCAAGGCGGAGAGTGAGCTGGAGCAGTATGGCGAGCGCTATGACAGCGCTGTCAAGAATCTTGAATACCTGAAGCATAAGAAGGTGCAGCAGGGTGGAGTGCTTACGGATGAGCAGCAGCGTCAGGTGAAGCTTGAAACGCAGAACAAGCTGTTCAGCACCATCAAGAAGAAGGAGCTGTCCATCCTTATCTCCCAGCTGGAGGAGGATATCAAGAACAAGGATGCTCTTTCGGCTACCTGTTCGAGACTTTTCCCGGGTTCTCGCTTCTGCATCAACTTCCTCACACTGGATGTGACGGAGGTTTACGGCAAATCCAGAGTCACCATTATCGGCGATCAGCTGACGGTGGTTCCCAACTGATGGAGTTACAATGATCCCAAAAACACATATCTATACATACAGCGGCGTGAGCTTCTCGCCGCTGTCTCCTCTTGAAGAGGATATTTCTCCTGTGGATATCGCTCATGCGCTATCCTATATCTGCAGGGCGAACGGGCATTTCACTGGCTTTTATTCGGTGGCGCAGCACTGCCTTTCCTGCGAGGAGGAGGCGCGGCTGAGAGGCTGTTCCGATGACATACGCCTTGCCTGCCTGCTGCATGACGCCAGCGAGGCATTCATATCTGATATTACCCGACCCGTAAAGCGTCAGCTTGCGGAGTACAGGGAGATAGAGCAGCGGCTGCAGAGCGTGATATACCGCCGCTTCGGCCTTGACCCTGCGGATGAACAGATGCTGAGAGCAGTGCAGGAGATAGACGACGCTATGCTGTATCATGAATTCCTCACACTGGGCGGACTGGCGCTTTATGACGAGGCGCCTGTGATAATCTCAACGCCCGATTACAGCTTTGTTCCGTTTGAGGAAACAGAAAAACGATTTCTTGAAACACTTGATAAACTATATAAAACAACGGAGGACAACAAATGACCGCTAAGGATGTTCTATTCAATGACGGATGGCAGTTCTGCCTGACCGATATCGGCACAGAGCCTGCAAAGCTTTCTGAAAACAAGTGGTATGATGTGGAGATCCCGCACGATTGGCACATCGGCGATACCGCAAATCTCTACAAGACAGGCGAAGGCTGGTATAAGCGCACGCTGAGCATAGCGGCTGAGCAGCTTTCGGGCAGAGTAATGCTGAATTTCGACGGCGTTTATATGGACTCCACACTGTTTGTGAACGGCAGAGAGGCGGGTAGCTGGACATACGGCTACTCCGCTTTCGAGCATGATATCACCGAGCTTCTTCATGAGGGCGAGAATGAGCTGCTCATGCGTGTGAGATATCAGGCACCCAATACAAGATGGTACGCAGGTGCGGGCATTTACAGAGATGTTACACTGAAGCTGCGCCCTGCGACATATATCCGCACCAACGGCATCTATATCCACACCGAAAACACCGAGGGAAATATGTGGAATGCCGAGGTGGAGACCGATATCTGCGGCGAGGCTGCGGATATGCGAATGGTACTTACGGTACTTGATCCCGATGGCGATGGAATTGCGGCATTCGAGCAGAATGTGCAGTTCGGCGGCGATACTGAGGTATTCGTGAACAGCTTCGATATTTCTTCGCCTGCCGTGTGGGATATCACAAGCCCCAATCTATACACCCTCGCAGTGGAGCTGTATAAGGGCGAGGAGCTGTTGCAGATAGAGTATGTGAATTACGGCTACAGAAAGCTTGAGTTCCTCCCTGAGAAGGGCCTTGTGCTGAACGGCAGACAGATAAAGATGCACGGCGTGTGTATGCATCATGATCTCGGCGCACTGGGTGCGGCATATAACGAGGCGGCGCTGCGCCGTCAGATGGAGATCATGCAGAAGATGGGTGTTAATGCTATCCGTACTTCCCATAATATGCCCACAAAGCAGCTGCTGGATATCTGCGATGAGATGGGTCTGATGGTGGACTGTGAGTCCTTTGATATGTGGGAGAATTCCAAGACGGAGTTCGATAATCACCGCTTCTTTGTAGAGCATGCAGAGCGTGACGTGAGAAGCTGGGTGGAGCGTGACAGAAATCATCCCTGCGTTATCATGTGGAGCATCGGTAACGAGATAAGTGATACCAATGATCTTCACGGCATAGAGATAACTCAGCGCCTGTATGATTATGTTCAGAAGTACGATCCCAAGCACAATGCGTATGCGACTATCGGCTCGAATTTCATGACCAGCGAGAATGCGCAGAAGTGCTCCGATATCGTAAAGATCGCAGGCTACAACTACACCGAACGCCTGTACAACGAGCATCACGAGAAGTATCCCGACTGGACTATCTACGGCAGTGAAACGGCTTCCGCAGTGCGCTCCAGAGGCATATATCTGTTCCCGTCTGATGCGCCGCTGCTGACTCACGAGAGCCTGCAGTGCAGCTCGCTGGATAACAGCGTTGTAGGCTGGGGCAGCTCCGCAATGAAGAGCTGGCGCCTTGACAGAGATCATGATTTCTGCGGCGGACAGTATATCTGGACAGGCTTCGACTATATCGGCGAGCCTACTCCCTATTCCACAAAGAACAGCTATTTCGGCATAGTGGATACTGCAGGCTTCCCTAAGGATATCTACTATTTCTATCAGAGCGTCTGGACAGACGAGCCGATGATCCATATTGCCCCCTCCTACTGGGATTTCAACGAAGGTGATCCTGTTGATGTCATCATCTACAGCAACGCTCATACAGTTGAGCTTTTCCTGAACGGCAAGAGCATCGGCAGGCATGAGATGAATCTTCTTACAGACGAGCGCATGCGTGCGGAGTTCCGCGTTGCGTATGAAGCAGGCGAGATCACTGCTAGGGGTTATGACGAGAGTGGAAAGCTGATCGTTTCTGAGACGCTCAGAACGCCCGACGATCCTGCAGAGGTCATCGCAGCTGCTGATAAGAGCGAGCTTGCGGCAGACGGCAGAGATATCGCATTTGTGGAGATATCTGTTGCGGATAAGAATGGCATCCCTGTAGGCAATGCAAGAAACAGAATAAAGGTCGAGGTGAGCGGTGCGGGCCGTCTTGTGGGACTCGATAACGGTGACAGCACCGATTACGACAGCTACAAGGGCGATAACCGCAGACTGTTCAGCGGCAAGCTGCTGGCAATGGTAGAGAGTACCCTTGACGAGGGCGATATCATAGTGAAGATAAGCTCCGAGGGTATTAAGGGCGCACAGCTTACTCTTACTTCCGTAAAGCAGTGCGAGGTTGAAGGCGTTTCTGTAGTAACAGATAATGCATATCCCGTTGTAGCGACAGAATATACGAATGAGATCCCTGTACGAAAGATAGTTCCCACCTGCGAGGTGCATGAGCTTAATGCGGAAAAAACTTCCGCTGAGATATCCGTAAAGTTCTTCCCTGAAAACGCTACATATTCCGATATCACCTGGAAGTGCGTGCGTGATACAGGCGTTGAGGTGAACTTTGCTACAGCTGCATGGGAGGGCAATACCGCCACCGTTACCGCCATCGGCGACGGCAACTTCATTGCAAGAGCGTTTGTAAACAACGGTGCAGCTCAGCCTCAGGTGTGGGCGGATGTGCCGTTCACAGTGACAGGACTCGGTGCAGCTACCACCGATGCGTACAGCTTTATCTCCGCAAGCAAGCTGGACAGCAGCTCCGCAGATATCAATCTCGTTGAGGACGGCGCTGTCAGCGGTTTCCCCGACAAGACTGTTCTTACCTACAAGAATATTGATTTCGGCAGAACAGGCAGCGAGACCATGCTGCTGCATATCGGCACCTGCTTTGACGCAGAGATCGAGGTGTGGGTAGATCGTGACGATGAAGCCAAGGCATGGAAGCTCGGTACGCTCCGTTTCAATAACAATCAGCACTGGTGTGGCTTTGCGGGACAGACATTTACTGTTCCCAGACTGCAGGGCGTTCATAACATCAGCATAGTTGCCAGCGCAGGCATAATCTTCGGCGGTTTTGAGTTCGTTGAGGTAGACCGTGCATTCGATGTGAACTATGCAGGCGAGAGCGACAGCATCTACGGCGATGATTATAAGCTGAGCGGCAGGTATGTTGAGAGCATCGGCAACAACGTTATCATCAATTACGATGCACTGGACTTCGGCGAGACAGGAGCATCCGCTATCACCATCTGCGGATATACCTCCAATCCTGCCAATGCGGTGCAGCTTAGATATACTCCCGCAGGCGGCGACCAGACCAGTGTGCTGCTGGAGTTCAAGAATTCCGACGGCATCAGCGAGCAGAGATTCGATATCCCGAAGCTTACAGGCGTAAATGATATCAGCTTTGTTTTCCTGCCAGGCTCAAAATTTGATTTCGAATGGTTCAGATTTGAATAATCGCAAAAGCGCCCTGTTATGCGGGGCGCTTTGCTTTTTGCAGCTGTTACCATTTTGTAAGAAAATTGTAACTAAAATGTACTTGAATTTTAGGGTCACATTCTGTATAATATAATCATAACATAGTAGAGATATGAAAAGGGAAAAGTATAAAGAAGCTAGTTTGGACATACGGCAAGAGGTGAAGCAATGAAAAATAACATCCTGCTGATTCTGGCGGTGACTATGATAAGCATAGGCATCATCGTGGCTACTGTTCTCATCAGTGGCGCAGGAAACGAAAGCAATAAGGACGAAAGCTCCTCTGATATTAGCGGACAGACGACCGCATCCAGTACCTTACAGACCGTCGTGCAGCCAACCGAGGAATCCCCGCTGGCGGCTGCCCCCGCAACGACCGAGCCGCCCGAGACTTCTGCGCCTGCAGAGAGCATCGACAGCTCCTATGACAGTGTTGCGGCGGATAATATAGTTGCCACTGCGCATTCGCTTATCGGCATAGATTTTGCGGATGGCGGAGATACCCCTGAAGTCGGCTTTGACAACTCGGGATTTATCTATTACGTTCTGCGTGAGAATGGCTATATCACCTGCCCGAGAGGCGTAAAAGCGCAGTCTGAGATGGGCGCTGCGCTGACATTTGACGAACTGCGTAAGGGTGATCTTGCATTCTTCTACGGCGAGGACAAGGCGACCGTGACCTTCGGCGGCATATACTGCGGCGATGGCATCATGATAGCCTGCCTTATGCCGGGAACTCAGGTGAAGGAGATAAACATCACTTCTTCTTACTACACCGAGCATTTCTGCAAGGGCATCAGCACCACATAATATGAATATTATTGACCGCATCCCACAGGGGTGCGGTCAGGCTGTCGATAAAGTACCATCTGCGTCGTCACTCCTCACTGCGGCAGGCACAAAGCCTGGCCGCAGTGAGGGTTTCTAGCATCTGGCTCTTTCTCGTTCGCCTGAAATGGTTTTTTATATTTGACCGCATCCCGTAGGGGTGCGGTTTTCCTATAATACGACATTGTATTTATTGACAATGCCGCTCTATAGTGGTATAATTATCCTTATAGATACTCGGTTTGTTTTTGATCAGGAAAGGATACTGAATGGCAGAAATAACTATAAATATGGAAAGCATGGAGCAGCTTCACGCTGTGTTCGGCGATCTTGACAGCAATGTGAATCTCATCCAGAAGGCGTTCGGGGTGACGATATTCAGCCGTGGAAGCGATATAAAGATATCGGGCGAGGAGCCTGCGGTCTCCCGTGCGGAAAAGGCTATGCAGTCGCTCTCAAAGCTTTATTTCAAGGGCGAGGCGCTCAATGAGCAGTCTGTGCGTTATGTGATATCCATGGTGAATGACGGCACCGAGAACGAGGTGGAGACGATGTCCTCCGACTGCGTATGCGTCAGCTATTCGGGAAAGCCGATAAAGCCTAAGACACTCGGTCAGAAGAAATACTGCGATATGATAAGGAAGAACACCATCACCTTCGGCGTGGGACCTGCAGGTACGGGTAAGACCTATCTTGCAGTGGCACTGGCGGTGAGTGCGTTCAAGGCGCATGAGATACAGCGCATCATCCTGACCCGTCCCGCAGTTGAAGCAGGCGAGAAGCTGGGCTTTCTCCCGGGCGATCTGCAGAACAAGGTAGACCCTTATCTCAGACCGCTTTACGACGCATTGTTCGAGATGTTCGGACAGGAGGCTTTTGCAAGGCTTCAGGAGCGTGGTGCGATAGAAGTCGCTCCGCTGGCATATATGAGAGGCCGCACACTGGACGACAGCTTCATCATCCTTGATGAGGCGCAGAATACCACCCGTGAGCAGATGAAGATGTTCCTGACCCGTCTTGGCTTTAACAGCAAGATGGTCATCACAGGCGATATCACGCAGATCGACCTGCCCGAAAGCACACGCTCGGGTCTGGTGGAGGCTCTCAAGGTGCTGAAGAATGTGGATGATATTGCGCAGAACCGCTTCAGCGACAAGGACGTAGTGCGTCACAAGCTGGTGCAGGATATCGTAAAGGCCTACGAGAACTACAGCGTCAAGGATCAGGCGCCGAAAAAAGATTTCAACAGGAGATAAGACATGAAGATAGAGATTTTTCTGAGCGACGAGCAGGAAAAGCTTGCTCCGCCCGAGGATATGGAGCAGCTTATTGAGATGTGTACCCGTGCCGCTCTTGAAGAGGAGCAGATAGAGGAGGATGCACAGGTATCGGTAACGCTTGTGGACAACGATGCTATCCGTGAGATAAACAATGAGCATCGTGGCATAGACAAGGCTACAGATGTGCTTTCTTTCCCCCTCGGCGATGAGGAGAGCTTTGATACAGACCCCGAAACCGGTGCGATACTTCTCGGCGATATCGTGATCTCCCTCGAGCGTGCAAAGGAGCAGGCAGAGGAGTACGGACACTCCTACCGCCGTGAGGTGGCGTTTCTGATAACACATTCGCTGTTTCATCTGCTGGGCTATGACCACGTTGACAGCGAGGAGGATGAAAAGCTGATGTTCGGCAAGCAGGACAAGGTGCTGGAAAAGCTGGGCATCACCCGTGAATGATATGAAAAAGTTCCTTAAAGGCTTCATCTATGCAGGCAGAGGCTTTCTGCACTGCCTCGGCGAGCGGAATTTCCGCTTTCACCTGTGCGCAGCAGCTATAGTGATATTCGTGGCGGCAGGCTTTTATGAGCTGACCCGTGGCGAATGGGCGGTGCTGCTTCTGACTATCGGACTGGTGCCTGCGCTGGAGGCGGCGAACACCTCTCTCGAACGCCTGTGCGACAGGGTAGAGGGCGAGCAGAATGAGCTTATACGTCACGCAAAGGACTGCGCAGCAGCAGCGGTGCTTATCTCGGCGATAGCTGCAGTGGCGGTGGGAATATCGCTTTTCGGTGACGGCGAGCGCCTTATGGCTATGCTGCGCTACTTCTTCTGCGACGCTTTTCATGCCGTGCTGCTGCTTGCTGTTATTGCAGGCGCAGTGATGGTGGTGTTTATTCCCGAAAGACATAAGAAATAATAAAAGGACGGAATCGGTTTCCGTCCTTTTCGTTTATTACTCAGCGAGTCTTGATGTGATATATTCGCTGACCTCGTTCTCCTTGATGCCCAGCACAAAAGCAAACTCACGGTCTATCAATGATTCTGCTGATCTCATTGCCTTCTCGTCTGCGGTAAGCAGCTTTTTGCCCTGTGCAAGTCGCTGCTGTCTTTCAAGATACAGTGAGTGCAGCATGCTGATTATGCGGCGGTAATCTCCGCTGTTCAGCACTTCGTTGACCACGTTCTTGCGGTGATCCTCGGTGTCTCCCCAGTCAGGCTGCTCGCCCTTCATGCCGTTGATGAGATCCTCTATCTCATCTTTGGTCAGCAGAGGGCGCAGCTTAGTCTCGGCAAGATCCATAGGAACATAATATTTGGAATTGCCGCCGTCTGCAGGCACAAGAACGCAATAATTCTTGCTCGTTACGTTGTCGAAGCTCTTTTCCTCAAAGCCGTCTATCCTGCATATCTCGGTCGAGCGGTATATCACATAATTTCCTGCCTGAAGCTGCATAATTACCTCCGTTTCCCAATGCCGTGGAATCTGTGCGCCGAATCTGAACGCATTTTATGTCATTGTAATAATTATACCACACGAGCACATTGTTTTCAAAGGCAATAATCCACAAGATTTCTTTCGCTATATCTAGCCATAATGAACAAAGCCGCCGCTCGGAATTGTACCGAACGGCGGACTTTTTATGTCACACGCTTAAATTATGCGCAAAGGCTGCGGAGCCACTCACAAAGAGCAGTGAAGTCACAGCAGAATGTAAAGAAATTGCACATTATGTTGAACCCCCTCTTTTTATTTCCCGAGTATGACCGGTCCCCCCTCGGGATGTTTTTAGTATACCATGATATCCGCAGCTTTTCAATGCAAAGATATAGCCAATGCAGGGGGATATTTCATGTGCGTGCAACCTTTTCCGGCTTTGTTCCGTATTATATAATAGAAGCAATTTATAGAAGCAATTTCCACTTGACAGTAATGGGATAAAATGCTACAATATATTTATGATTTATTCGTTTCTACGGCAATTTTCATTCAGAAAGGATAAAAAATGGGGAAAAATAAAAAGATAATAAAGAATCTCGGCAGAGCGGCTGCGGCTATGCTCACTGCATTTGCGGTGATTTCGGCGCCGTCTGTTTCGCCTGATATATCGGCTTCCGCCACAGCTCAGTACGATCAGCTGCTGGAGGAATACGAGGCTCTTGCAGAGCAGTACAAGGAAGCAAGCGAACGTCTTGAAAAAGAGATAGACGGTCTCGCAGGCGATATCGAGGACAACGAATATGCGATGGGTCTCATTGAGGAGCAGATCGCAAATTATGAGACAGAGATAGAGAATTACGGTGATCTTATCACCGCCACTCAGCAGAAGATATCCACAAAGGAATACGAGATATTCACCGTGGAGCTTGCTATTGACGACAAGGAGATAGAGATAGAGCAGACCCGCAAGGAGATCTCCCGTCTTGAAGAAGAGAACGAGGCAAACCTCAAGAAGTTCGCAAAGCTCATCCGTGCGCTTTACATGAACGATGCAAGCGATAATCTGCCCATCCTTGACGGCTCGGACGACTGGTACGATTTCTTCGTGTATGTGGATGTGGTGCAGAACATCAGCTCTCAGAACATGGATTTCATGAACGCTCTGCTGGATGATATCCACGGTTGCGAGGATATGATCACAAAGCTGAATAATGACATTGCACAGCTTAATGATGATAAGGCAGATCTGAAGGATCAGAAAACAGCTCTTGAAAAGGAGATGGCTGATCTTGAGGCGAAGAAGGTCGAGATTCAGGGCATTTCCGATGAACGCTATAACAAGCTCACCGAGTACGCTCAGTATAACAAGAATCTTGAATGGCAGATCTACTCCAAGCGCAGCGAGGTGGACGATTACGAAGCGCAGATAGAGGAGACCAACAAGATCATCGAGCAGATCATCCGTGAGAAGCAGGCTGCTCTTGCAGGCGATTATGATTACAGCTCGGATGGCTTCAGATGGCCGCTGGATATCAAGTATCAGTACATAACCACTTATTTCGGCTATGACGCATGGCGTGGCGGCAACCATTACGGCATCGACGTGGGCAATGCAGGCATCGGCGGTGCGAACATCTATGCGGCACAGAGCGGCGTTGTCATCACTGCCTATAACGACAGCGGATGGCATGGCGGCTACGGAAACTATGTCAGCATTGATCACGGCGGCGGACTTTCTACCCTGTATGCACATTGCTACTCCACGGTAGTTACCGAGGGACAATACGTTGAAAAGGGCGATGTTATCGGCTATGTTGGAACTACAGGCTGGTCTACGGGAAATCATCTGCATTTCGAGACCCGTGTGAACGGCGTGGCGCAGAATCCCTTCGGCTATTCCTACGAATATGTTTAATAATTACGAGCTTCTCGCCTGTGCGGGAAGCTCTTTTTATAAAGTGTCCCGTTTTGTGCTTGAATAGATCTCGGAAATATGCTACAATATCCTCATGAAAGGGTGGTGGCGATGAAGTATATCGAAGCGGTGCGGCTTGAAAAAGCGATATCAGCACGCTCGTATCTCAACAGCATTCCTGCCATACAGTGGCTGAGGGATACATACGAGCTTGCGTTCGATAAGCCCGTCACATTCTTTGTTGGAGAGAACGGCACAGGGAAATCAACCCTGCTGGAGGGAATAGCAGTAGCCTGCGGCTTCAACCCCGAGGGCGGCGGCAGGAACTTCAATTTCAGCACCAGCGATACCCATTCCGAGCTGTGCGATCTGCTGACGATATCCCGCAGCGCATATTTCCGTGACAGCTTCTTTCTGCGTGCGGAGAGCGTATACAACACCGCTACTCATATCGAGGAACTGGACAAGCTGCCTTTTGGTCCGAAAGCATCTGAAAGCTACGGAGGCTCGCTGCACCTGAAATCCCATGGTGAAAGCTTTATGGCGATAATAGAAAACCGTCTCGGCGGTAACGGACTGTATATCTTTGACGAGCCTGAAGCGGCGCTGTCTCCCGCTCGCCAGCTGGAGCTTCTCGGGCATATCAGGCGGCTGGAGCAGGAAAACTCGCAGCTCATTATCGCTACCCATTCGCCTATACTGATGGCGTACCCCGATGCCGAGATACTGCGTTTTTCTGAGGACGGCATTGCTCCCGTTTCCTATAAGCAGACTGAGCATTATCAGATAACAAAGCAGTTTCTTGATTGTCCCGAGCGGATGCTGAAGCTGATATTAGGCTGATATTTCATAAGTTTAAGAAAATTTTTCGAAAAACTATTGCATTTTGGGAATGAGTGTGATATAATATCAGGGTATGATATCACTTGTGCCCTTTTTTAGGCGCATAGAATATAAAAAGTTTTTTGGAGGATATAATAATTATGGGTATTTTTGAAATAATCAGTGCTATCGCTCTGATCCTTGCGTGTGTTGTAATCACTGTTGTTGTACTTATGCAGGACAGCAAGTCCAATATGTCTCAGGCGATCAGCGGTGTGAGCGCAGATAACTTCTATCAGAAGAATGCAGGCAGAACAAAGGAAGCTAAGCTCAACAAGGCTTGTACTGTTGCAGCAGTGATATTCTTCGTTCTTGCTCTGGTAGTAAACCTTATAAATGTACATCTCGGTGGTTCTGCAAAGGACGAAGGCTCTGCAGATCCCACAACAAGCCTTGTAACAGATACGATTGCAACAGATGAAGCTGATGCGGATATCGTTGTGGATGTTCCCGCAGCGCCCACTGCTGAAGCTCCTGCAGCAACAACTGAAGCAGCTGAATAAGATGACAAAACAGACCTTCGGGTCTGTTTTTTGTTTGCATGACTTTATGTGAAACTGACAGAATAATGATATAGTGAAAGGAATGATTTGATGAATAGCTTTAAGATATCTATTATAAATGAGCTGTATTCCACGGGCGGTAAGGGGCTTACATCAAAGCAGCTTGCAGGCAGGCTCGGAATTACCAAAAAGGGCATGAAGAAGCTGGATACAGCACTCAAGGAAATGAAGAACCACGGCGATATCACCATCAAGAAGGATACCATGTTGCTGAAGAATGCAGGCGCATATTTCGAAGCGACTATAACCCGTGTTACACCGAAATCGGGCTTTATGACTGCGAATGATGTCCCTGTGGAGTATTTCGTGCGTGGGCGTGATATGATGGGTGCCATCCCGGGTGATGTGGTGCTTGCAAGGAAGATAGCCGATGCGGATGAATACAACCGCTCACCTGTTGCGGTGGTGCTGGGCGTTCTGCAGGAGAGCGATATGCTGCTTACGGGCGTTATCGTGCCTGCGGGCAACAAGCTGATGGTGCTGCCCGATAAGCTGTGCGATGAGCCGCTGGTGATCTCCAAAACGGGCAAGAATCTGCTGCACGTCGGTGATAAAGTCGTGTTCTCTATCAAGAAGAGAGGCGAGCGCCATTTCGACCACACCGTTACCATTGTGGGCGGCTTCGGCTCCTGCGAGAATGCAAAGGCAGGCGCTCAGGCGTATATGCTGGCAAACGGCCTGCATACAGAGTTCCCAGAGCCTGTTCTGCTGGAGGCAAACCGTATAGATATAGACGAGCCTGAGGAGGATGAGGTAAACCGCCGCCTTGATCTGCGAGGCGAGCCTATCTTCACTATCGACGGCGCTGATACAAAGGATATCGATGATGCGATAAGCATCGTAAAGACGGATAAATGCTACAAGCTGGGTGTGCATATCGCAGATGTATCGCATTATGTGCGCAAGGGCACTGCACTGGACGATGAGGCATATGCAAGAGGAACATCTATCTACTATGCGGATCAGGTGGTGCCTATGCTGCCGAAGCAGCTTTCCAACGGCATCTGTTCGCTTAATCCGCAGGTGGATCGTCTTGCGTTCTCCTGCATGATGGAGGTCAGCTTTCAGGGCAAGCTGCTGGGCTATAAGTTCGCAAAATCCGTTATCCGCAGCCGTGTGAAGGGCGTGTATGCAGAGGTCAACAAGATACTGGACGGCAGCGCTGACGAGGATATCAAGGCGAAATACGCAATGGTGACGGACAAGCTCCACATAATGCAGGAGCTGGCTGCGATACTTGAAAAGAACCGTGAGAACCGTGGCGCTCCCGAGATAGATACTGTAGAAAGCAAGATTATCACCAATGCGGAGGGCATCTGTATCGACGTGAAGCCCCGTGACCGTGGCGTTTCCGAGAAGATAATCGAGGAATTCATGCTGATGGCGAACAATGCGGCGGCGTCTCTTGCCATGAAGGAGAAGATGCCGTTTGTTTACCGTGTGCATGAGGCCCCCACATCGGAAAAGCTGCTGCAGCTGGGCGATACGCTGACGGCTCTCGGCATAAATCCTGAGGGCATTACCGAGAAATCCACCGCCGCAGACCTTGCAGCGGTGCTGAAAAACAGCGTGGACAGCGACAAGTACGCAGTGATAAACCGCATAGTTCTGCGCACGATGATGAAGGCGAAATACAGCGAGGAGCCGCTGGGTCATTACGGACTTGTAATGCCCGAATATGCGCATTTTACTTCGCCTATCAGAAGATATTCAGACCTTGCGATACACCGCATCCTGACGGACTA
>JAZSGG010000106.1:0-35156 GCA_045532595.1 Oscillospiraceae bacterium
AAAGAGACATATTTGTTGTTTTCATTTAGTTTTGTAAGAAGAAGCATTTCATCGATATTTCTGTCATACTTTATAATCCCGTCAATAATAAAGGTTATATATTTTTTTTGACTTTCATACCATAAACATAATCTGTGCAGAAAAGCAAACGGAGAATTAGAATAGAACCCCAGTGCTTCTATTACAACATTTATAGCATTTACAGTTTGGTTGTTTTTTAAATCAACATACAGTATTTGATTTTTATTCTTGGATATAATGAAATTATGCAAAACCGAAGTTTTTCCGACACCGGCTTTTCCATATAAAAATCCTACTTGATTCAAAAAGTCTAATTGTTCTTGAACATCTTTTCGTTCTATAAAGATTTTATTTTGATTTCTTATATCGTTTGTGCTTTGTTCGGCTTTAGAATCAAGCAGACTTGCTATAAAAATAGGATTTGAGTCCATTAGTTTTATGTGCGACAGTTTAGGAATTCCCCACTCAACCATGAAATCATCAAAAGTTGCTTTGCAAAAATAGTATTTATTTTTGGCTTTTAGACAATTTACAAGCGGAGAATCGCTTTCTGCAGGTGAAATCCAATATGTTGATTTAACGCAATCGATATTCTCATTAATGATTTCAGTAACCATTGCATCATTACCGCTATATCCAATAAATATTAGTGTTTTATTTTTAATCTGCGAAACAAATAATTCTTCTGTCTGCGTTGTATAAGGCTTTTTATCTATTTCGTCATTGGTTACATGCGTAATATTATGCCTATTTGCATCGCCATGCAATTTAATATAAAGCGGCTTTAAATTATCACTATAATTATTTTTTTCATCGTTATTTATATAAATGTTATATTGATATTCGTTAGTTTCTTGTTGAGCTTCTTCGAGATACCCAAAATAGTTTGTGGTGATTATTGTGTCTACAAAGTTATACTTTGTTAAAAGCAATAATATTTTATATCCATCAGATATTTTATGATTTCTACCATTGATTTCATTTTGGAAAATCTCTCTGGAATTATATTGAGACACAGAATCGATAATATCTTCAAATAAATCATCTTTGTTTTTTGTGTTTAAAGCATATGGCGAAAATTCGGAAAATCTGCTTATTATACTGTCTTTAAGCTTATTAAATGAAGGTCCTCCACTTGATATATCAACCCCTGCACCTAAAAAAAGGCAAATTTTTTCATGATTTTCGTTAATTAATGATATACATTTATTTATATCAGCTGTTCCCACTATTACACCTCCGATAATATTATGTTATCCATAGTTTTCATCTGTAATAATTATATACCAAAATACGTCAAATTTCAATATAATTTGTTAAATTATCATTCTCGAAAACATGAATAGACATAATATATGGCTTGATATATAATTGAATTATCACTATTTCAGAAGAAGGAGCCATAATTATGAACCTACAAAATGAGATCAATTTATATTTAAGCTATTGCAGTGAACAGAAAATGTTGAGCCCAAAAACCGCAAAGGCATACAAAACAGATTTACAGCAATACCTAGATTTCTCAAACTACGAATATACAGTAGAGCGTTTAAGAGAATATATATCATATATCCACAAAAAGTTTAAACCTAAGACTGTTAAAAGGAAAATAGCTTCTCTAAAAGCATTTACACATTATCTTATGATTAAGGATATTATTGCAACTAATCCTTTTGATAAAATCGATACATCTTTTCGGGAGCCTGTTGTGTTGCCTAAAACCATTCCTTTTAATACAATAAATGATATCCTTGCATATGCATATAAGTGCAAAGACAATTGTCGAACAAACTATGCAAGAAAAAGTGTAATAAGAGATATCGCTGTTCTTGAAATGCTGTTTGCTACTGGTGCAAGAGTTTCAGAAATCTGTTCCATCACTTCAAATGCGATAGATTTAAATGAACACACATTAAAGATATTTGGAAAAGGGTCTAAAGAGCGCATTATTCAAATTGAAAATCCAGATGTTCTAAAAGCACTTAAAACATATAGCCATGAATTTTCAGCAGAAATAACCTCATCTAATTTTTTCTTCATTAACAAGCTACATAATCGCCTCTCGGAACAATCGGTGCGGGCAATGATAAACAGATATGCAGTAGCTGCAGGGTATAATCGTCATATTACTCCGCATATGTTCAGGCATTCGTTTGCAACACTTTTGTTAGAGGAAGATGTAGATATTCGTTATATACAGAAAATACTTGGGCATAGTACTATTACAACAACCCAAATATATACCCATGTTGCACTTGCAAAACAAAAGCAAATACTATCAATCAAACACCCACGCAATAAAATGAAGGTATAATTCTTATATCGACCATATTAAGTCAATATGAATTATATTCCCAAAAACATTGACATTTATGTTTCTTCGGAATATAATACATATATAAATATAATTGACTAAAGAGCTAAAAATGTGATAATGTGCGTCATTTCGTCAGTGTTTTTTTGTCCTTTATTTGTCCTTTACTATTACAAAAAGGTGCATAATAAAGTGAATAATTCAAAAGTTTCCGCAAGACAAAACGGCTTTGTTATGGGGTTTCAGCAAGCAAGGGATAGGTGCAAGATTGACACTATTGAATTCAAGTCCCTTCACCTGCACCAGAGTTTAAAAAGGCATCCCATTCGGGATGCCTTTTTAACTGGCAAAAGCTCAGCTTCGGTTTTCCCTTAAGGAAAACCGATTTTGCTTCGCAAAACCGCTTCGCTTTCGCGGGTGGACGCCCGATTACTGTGCGGCATAAATATCCTAATATAAATATATAAGGCATCCCATTCGGGATGCCTTTTTATCAGATTCCAAGAAACGTACCGATAAACACTGCCGTAATGAACACAGGCGCTATCCACCTGACGATGAACTCGAAGCTGCGGCGGCGCTTGAATTCGCCGCTCTGCTCTATCTCATCCGAAAGCACTTTCGGCCCCACGATCCAGCCGATGAAGATGCAGGATATCAGTGCAACCAGTGGAGTGATTATCGAATTGCCCACATGATCCATGAAATCGAGTATCGCCATGTCAAATGGGCGCAGATCGGACCATATACTGTATCCCAGTGCTGAGGGTAGTCCCAGCAGAAACAAGATAGCTGCCATAGTCAGGACTGCATTTCTGCGTTTCATGCCAAAGCGCTGCATCAGATTTGCCACGTTGACCTCCATCATGGATATGGCAGAGGATAGTGCAGCAAAGAACACAAGAATGAAAAACACCGCACCGATAACATCGCCGAAGGGCAGGGCGGTGAATACTTCGGGTAAGGTTTCGAACACAAGTCCGGGACCCGCTGCCACAGCAGAGTTTTCTCCACCTGACACCGCAAACAATGCTGTTATAACGATAAGTCCGCTCAAGAAAGCAACGCCGAGATCAAATAGCTCGATCTGTTTAACCGAGCTTTCTATGCTGTCCTGCTTTCGCAGATATGAGCCGAAGGTCACCATTATGCCACTTGCCAGTGAGAGTGAATAGAACATCTGTCCCGTTGCGGCAAGCACGGTCTTGAAAGAAAATTTGGATATGTCAGGCGTGAGGTAGTATTTGACACCATCCCACGCTCCGTCCAGCGACAGCGTGTACGCTGCAACGGTAACTGCAAGAATAATAAGAGCGGGCATGAGGAAACGATTTGCCTTTTCTATGCCGCTGCGTACTCCAAGCAGAAGTATCGCAGCGGACATCATCACGAAAAGCAGCTGATATATGATAGGCTCAGCAGTCTGAGCGGTGTACTGCGTGAAATAATCACGCTCCGCCGATAATGCACCTTCGCCTGTGCAGAAGAGCACAGCGTATTTCAGCACCCAGCCTCCGATAACACAGTAATACGGCAATGTTATCAGCGTTACGATTGCTGTAAGCCAGCCAATGAATCTACCCCGCTGATCGAGCTTTCCGTATGCAATAACGCTTGCTGCGGCAGTCTTTCTGCCAATGGCGATCTCAAGAGACATTATCGGAAAGCCGAACAGCAGCGTCACGATTATATATACCAGCAGAAATATTCCGCCGCCGTATTCTGCAGCAAGAAATGGGAACCGCCATATGTTGCCCAGTCCCACCGCAGAGCCTGCCGCCGAAAGTACAAATCCCAGTTTGTTGGAAAAGGTTGGTTTGCTCATAGAATGTATTCTCCGCAAATATATTTTACTGAAATAATGTTTGCCGTACTTGCGGAAATATTCGTTTTGTTGACAAAATACGAAAGAAATGATATACTTTATTACATCAAAAAATGGCATTGCAATTATACAATATGTATAATATGCCAGTTATATTATCGGAGGTAAATATGAAAGTAATTCTTGTTAACGGAAGTCCCCATGAGAATGGCTGCACTTATACAGCGCTGTGCGAAATGGAAAAGGAGTTCAATGCAAACGGCATTGACACCGAGATCTTCTGGATCGGCAATAAGCCTGTTTCAGGCTGCATCGGCTGCGGTGCCTGCCGTAAGATAGGCAAGTGCTGCATTGATAACGATACTGTAAATCCGTTTGTGGAGCTTGCAAAGGGCGCAGATGGATTTATATTCGGTTCGCCCGTGCATTTTGCATCTGCTGGCGGTGCGATAACCGCATTCATGGACAGAGCCTTTTATTCGGGCAAATCCGCATTCATGGGCAAGCCCGCAGCAAATATCGTAAGCTGCCGCAGAGGTGGTGCGTCCGCTGCATTTGATCAGCTCAACAAGTATTTCACCATCAGCAGCATGCCTGTGGTATCCTCTCAGTATTGGAATCAGGTGCATGGCAACCGTCCCGAAGAAGTTCTGCAGGATGAGGAGGGCATCCAGACTGTCCGCATCCTTGCACGCAATATGGCGTGGCTGCTGAAGTGCATCGAAGCAGGCAAGGCTCAGGGTATAGAGTTCCCTGAACCCGAAAAGCCCATACGCACAAGCTTCATCAGATAACATCGGCGATTGGAGAGGAATATGAAAAAGATCATAGGCTGGATAATATCGCTGACGCTGGCGATTACTCTTATCGGCTGCTCGGACAATTCACAAACCACCGATATCGGTCAGATTACGGATGTCGCAGGTGATGCGCCGCTGCCGACGCTTTATATTCAGACAAAGGCTCAGGGAGCAGATGCTCTTGATTTTGTAACAAAGCCTGTTTCCGAACACGTTTCGGAGCAGATCGCCTCATGGACTCCTGATTATGTATATCCGCCTGCGCCTTATTATGAGGAATGCTCCGTTTCCCTCAAGGATGCTAAGGCAACGCTGCTGCTTGATGCTGTTGATGCAGAGGTGAAGGCTCGTGGCAACTGGACCACTACCTATGATAAAAAGGCGTTGCGTATCAGGTTTGCCGAAAAGCAGAGCATGCTGGAGCTTAATGATGGCGCTCAGGCAAGAAACTGGCTGCTCCTTGCAGAATATAAGGATGGTTCGATGCTGCGCAACAAGACTGCGCTCTCCATATCCCGCGAGATCCTGGAAAAGGACGGATTGTATGCTTCGGACGCAGAGCTTGTTGAAGTTTATATCAACGAGCAGTACTGGGGCATATATCTGCTTGCCGAAATGCAGCAGATCAATGAGAACAGAGTAAATATCACTGAAGCAGAAAAGGACTACACAGGCACTGATATCGGCTATCTGCTGGAGTTTGACGGATATTTCTACACTGAGGATCCGCTGCAGCAATTTCATGTGGATTATGCCGACAATGCCGCACTCATACCGTATGACGGTATGGGCGGCAGCGGTGCGATGATGCGGTGTCTGCCTGTAACAAGCTCGGATTCTAAGAAGGATGTTGGATTTACGATAGTCAGTGATATTTATTCGCAGGAGCAGCATGATTTCATTGCATCCTATGTGAATAATATCTACAGAATTATGTACGAGGCTGCCTATAACGATACAGCGTACGAATTCAACGATTCTCTCTCAGATATTGTGAAGTCAGATTCGCTCACTCCGAGAGAGGCGATCGAAAAAGTAGTGGATGTGCAGTCACTCGTGGACCTGTACATAATCAGCGAGCTTACCTGCGATGCTGATATCTACTGGTCAAGCTTCTTTATGAGCGTTGACATGGGTGCGAACGGCAACGGAAAGCTTACTTTCACTGCCCCCTGGGATTTCGACTCGGCAATGGGCAATAAGAACAGATGTGCAAAGGGAAAGGGCTTCTATGCCTCTAATATCGTGCCTGATGTGAACGGCGGACCGGGTAACGGCGGCAGCTATGAGACTATCAATCCTTGGCTTGTGGTGCTTGCCTATGAGGAATGGTATCAGGACATGATAAAGGAAACCTGGACAGACGCCTATGATGACGGAGTGTTTGACAGGGCATTCGACATGATCGTTACCGATACTGCGCAGTACAGCAATGCTTTCACAAGAAATTATGAAAAGTGGGACAACATTGCCCACATCTCCTTTGCAAATGAGCTTTCACGTCAGGCAGCAGCTTGCAAGACCCATACTGAAGCTGCTGAGCAGCTGCTGGAATGGCTGCAGAACAGAGTGACCTTCCTGAATGAGCAGTGGCATCTGTGATAGATTGTAGAGCTTGAAATAATTAAGACCTCCGATGTGATATCGGAGGTCTTTTGCTGTATTCTTATTTATGCTTCATTCGCAGGCAGTGCGTATTTCTGCTTATACGCATTGAATGCGGTAACGAAATCGGAGTCCTCGGAGCGCTTCAGCTCGGTCATATACTCATGAGTATCCATGTTGTTTTCCTTTACCTGGATCATGCATACTGCGATGTTGGAGCAGTGGTCGGACACACGCTCGAGATTTGTGAGCAGATCGGTGAGGATGAAGCCAAGCTCGATAGTACACTTGCCTTCACGCAGACGCTCAATATGACGCATCTTAAGGTCCGTGCGCAGCTCGTCGATAACATCCTCAAGAGGCTCAACTTCCTTTGCAAGCGGGATGTTGGAGTTGATAAAGGCTTCAACAGCCTTGTCCATGATCTCTGCAACAGCATTCTTGATGATGTTTATCTCCTCGTATGCCGCATCGGAGAACTTGATCTTCTTCTGATACATCTCTTCGGCCGCCTCAACAACGTTTACGGCGTGGTCGGAAATACGCTCCAGGTCGCCGATGGTGTGAAGCAGCTTTGAGATAACACGGCTGTCATGCTCGGAAAGGTCTTTTGAGCTTATCTTCAGCAGATAGGAACCGATCTTATCCTCGAAAATATCGATAGTATGCTCGTTTTCAACTATTTCGAGAGACTTCTTCTGATCGTAGTTATCAAGCATTTCCAGCGAAGAGAGTATGGTCTTGCGGGTGAGCTTTGCCATTCTGATAGCAACGTTGCGGCACTGCTCGATAGCAACAGAGGGAGTTTTCAGCAGACGGTCGTCCAGAAGTATCTGGGTGTTCTCGTCGTTGGGATCGTCCTTGATGACCCAGCATGCCAGCTTTTCGATCTGCTTTGTGAAGGGCAGGAACGCTGTCGTTGCAAGTACGTTGAATACTGTGTGTATGATAGCGACACCTGTCGAATTGAGTGCATCGTTAAGGAACGAGAATTGCAGGAACGCGTTCAGCAGATAGAACAGTGACAGGAACAGAAGTGTTCCGATGATATTGAAGAACAGGTGGACGATAGCAACACGTCTTGCTGCTTTGTTCGCACCGATAGAGGAGATCATTGCTGTCACACAGGAACCGATATTGGATCCGAGAATGATCGGGAGAGCAATAGCGTAGGTAATACCGCCTGTAGCGTTTGAGAGAGACTGAAGGATGCCGACAGAAACCGAAGAGGACTGCAGAGCGGCAGTCATCAGGGCACCTACGATAACACCCAGAATAGGATTGGAGAAAGCAGTCATTATGTTACAGAACTGCTCGTTGCCTTCCAGCGGTCTTACAGCAACGGACATGGCGTTCATGCCGAACATCAGTGTAGCGAAGCCGAGAAATACCAGACCGAGAGTGTTCTTCTTGTCTGATTTCAAGAACATTACCAGTACGATACCGATAACGGCAAGTATAGGTGTGAAGGTGGTGGGTTTGAACAGATTGAGGATGCCGCTTCCGCTGATGGAAGAAAGGCTGAGCAGCCAGGCGGTAGCTGTAGTACCGATATTGGCACCCATGATAACGCCGATGGCCTGAGCGAGCTTCATGATACCCGAGTTAACAAAGCCTACCAGCATTACCGTTGTAGCAGCGGAGGACTGGATAAGTGCAGTAACGCCTGCGCCGAGCAGTACGCCCTTAATGGGGCTGCTTGTCAGCTTTTCAAGCCAGCGTTCGAGGTTACCGCCTGCGAGCTTTTCCAAAGCGCCGCTTAGGATATGCATACCAAATAGGAACAGGGCGAGACCGCCTAACATATCAAGAACGTTGTAAATTGTCATTTTCTTTTCTCCTGTAAATATTAGCAATCTTTCTTTATTGCATACGTCTTAATTCCTTTCGCAATCAAATTCATTATACAGGATTTTCGCTAAAATGTACAGTAGTTTTTGCACATTTTTTATTTTTCCCCATAATCCCTAATTTAACTTAGTTAACTATACATTGTTTTGTAGATTTTGCGAATTTGTGCATTTCGTCATTAAAAATATGTAAAGCCGCTTTAGGCGGCTTGCGGAATTTATTCCTTTGTGATGACGGACATCGGGTCGATCCATTTTCCGCCCTGCTTTACGGCAAGATGCAGGTGTGGCTCCTGCACGATCTCAGCCTGGCAGGTGTCTGAGGTCCTGCCGATGATGGCGCCCTCCTGAACGCTCTGTCCTGTTTTGATGTCCAGTTCCTTGGCGAGACCGCAATAGTGTACCTCGAGACCGTTTTCCTGTTCCACGATGACGCATACGCCCCACAGCGGGTCTTCTTTGATCTCCTTTACGACGCCCGAGGACATGGACTTGACTTCCGTATCCAGCGGACAGAGGATGTCGCAGCCGTCATGGGTCTTCCAGACGCCGAGAGTCTCGGATTTCACCAGCTCACCGTTGCTGAACGGGTGAGAGATCTCGCCATTCACGGGCATGATGTTTCGTGCCTCGATGACGACGGGCTTGTTGGCTTCTGTAGCTTCTTCCGTTACAGCTGTGGGAGCTTCTCGTATTTCATCATCTTTTGGTACATCGTTCTTGTGGTTGTTTACGGGAACATCGTTGTCATCGCCGATATCCGCTTCAAATACCCAGGTGTTCTGCGATGTGGTATCCTCGTTTTCGGTGGGTGTAAGCTGACTCATGGTGCGGCTATACGCCGCAAGGGATGCGATACTTACCGCCGCAATGCCGAGAACAACGGCAATTGCCATGCCTTTTCCTGCAGGAAGTGTTCTTCTTGACTTTTTCATGCTGTTATTCCTTTCATGATCATGATATGGATCGATCGTTTGCATGATCGTGTCAGTATTTTTGCCCGAATTATGGATCAATATACAGCGAACGGTTATTTTTCGTACTACTATTGCACCAAAGGGGATTTTATGCTAAAATATAAGGAACACATCATTCCACGAGGAACGGAGGTGCGGCATGATAAGAGTTGCTCAGGTATTGGGTAAGATGAACGGCGGCGGTGTGGAACAGATGGCTATGAACTATTTCCGTGCCATTGACCGTGAAAAGGTACAGTTTGATTTCTATATCTTCAAAGGCTCCACCAAAGTACCAGTGGAAGAGATAAAGGCTCTGGGCGGCAGGCTATTCGTGCTTCCTACGCTGAAGCATCCGTTCAGATATATGAAGGTGCTGAAGAAGCTGTTTGAGGAGAATGGTTATGATATCGTGCATTGTCATCTCGGCACATTATCAGGCTTTGCGCTGAAGGCGGCGAAAAAAGCGGGTGTGCGGGTGCGGATACTGCACAACCTGAGTGCTTCAGGTGGCGGAGAGTGGCTGAGAAATCTTGCAAAGCTACTGCTGAAGCCGTTCGCAAAGCGTTATGCAACCGAATATCTTGCCTGCTCCGAGCTTTCGGCAAGGTGGATGTATGGCGCAGTACCCGTATGCTCGCTTAATGAGGAGGCTCCTCCTGTAAAAGTAGCGAGACTTACCCGCAATGCAGTGGATGCCGATAAATTCCGTTTCGACGAAGAAAAGCGCAGAGCATTGCGTGAGGAATTGAAAATATCCCCTGATACGCTGGTATTCGGTCACATTGGAAGATTCTGTCCGCAGAAAAATCAGAGCTTTCTTATCAGCATTTTCAGAGAGATCGTTGCTCAGCATGAGGATTCGCTGCTGATAATGGACGGAAACGGCAAGGATAGGTTTCATATTCAGGCGTGTGTGATGGCGGCGCAGCTCACTGATAAGGTGATCTTTACAGACCACCGTTACGAGCCTCATCAACTGTACAGCGCCTTTGACTGTTTCCTGCTGCCCTCCAATTATGAGGGGCTGCCCGTGGTGGGCGTTGAGGCACAGGCGGCAGGTCTTTACTGCCTGTTTTCAGACAAGGTGACCCGTGAGACTAAGCTTACTGACAGCGTACAGTTCCTCAGCCTGAAAACTCCGCCCGAGGACTGGGCGTGTGCTGCGATATGTTGTGCAGGTCTCAGAAATGAAAAGGGTGCAGAGCAGGTAGCACAGGCAGGCTATGAGATCACTCAGGCTGCTAAAGAGCTGGAGCAGTATTATCTGGGATTATGAATCAAAACGGCGATTAAGGAATTTTGCGAGGAAAATAAAGATGAAAATTAAAGAACTTAAAGGCGCCAATATGGATATTGATTTAGTCAGTGAGAATGTTGGTTGGAACCAAACTAATTGTCCGTGGAATGAAGAAGAAAATACAAAAGAACATAAATGTGCGGTAAAAGATACTTCTATTTGTAAATATTTTTGTGGAATCAAATACTTGGATAGTGTGCTTTGCAGTTATCCGTATGAAAATTCAGATGTGTTAAGCGAAGATGAAACAGACAGAAAATGAAGTCATTATTTCTCAATCTATCTGTTAGATATTAAACTAACCCGTGAAAATAATTTCACGGGTTATACTTCTCTATAACTATCAACATTTATATCGGCGGTTTCTCTTGACTAACCGTGCAGGTTGATGCTATACTGGTTAGGATATCATTTGTTGACAGGGTGGGATTATGACACAATTACTTATACGAGCTTTTATCAGGAATCACAAAAATGTTCAGGATACCGCGGTACGAACGGCTTACGGCAAGCTTTCGGGCTGGGTGGGTATCGTATGCAATCTGTTGCTGTGCGCAGGAAAATTCATTGTTGGTTTTATTTCGGGAAGTGTTTCCATTACAGCGGACGCCGCAAATAACCTCTCGGACGCTTCTTCTAGCATTATCAGTCTTTTCGGCTTCAAGCTGGCAGAAAAAGAGGCGGACGAGGATCACCCCTACGGTCACGCACGATATGAGTATATTTCAGGTTTCATCATTGCTGTACTGGTGCTGGTGATCGGATTTGAGCTGCTGAAGGGCAGTATCGAAAAGGTCATCTCGCCCACTGAGGTGGAGTTCTCGTGGATATCGATTGGCGTACTTGCGGGTTCGATACTCGTAAAGCTCTGGATGATGCTGTTTAATTTAAAGGTGGGCAAGCTTATCAATTCGCAGGCTCTTACAGCCACCGCAGCAGACAGCCGAAACGACTGCATCTCCACTCTGGCAGTACTTGCAGCGGCTCTGATATCCCACTTCGCCGCAATTCAGCTGGATGGCTGGATGGGCATCATAGTGGCGGTGTTCATCCTTTACAGTGGAATAAATCTTGTGCGTGAGGCTATGAGTCCGCTGCTTGGTAAGGCTCCGGATCCCGAACTGGTTGAGGATATCCGCAGGAAGATCATGGGATATGAGGGAGTACTCGGAACACATGATCTGATGGTGCATGATTACGGCCCGGGCAGGGTGTTTGCCAGTGTCCATGTAGAGATGGCGGCAGAGCGTGACGTGTTGGAAAGCCACGATGTAATAGACAACATCGAAAGAGACTTTCTGCAGTCGGGCCTGAATCTGGTGGTGCATTTCGATCCTATTGTCACCTCGGATTCTGCTGTCGGGGATATCCGCAGCGAGATAGCGGATATGGTAAAAACCATTGACGAGCGCCTGACCATACATGATCTGAGAATGGTGCCTGGACCTACTCACACGAATGTCATCTTTGACTGCGTGGTGCCGCATAAATTCTCCATGACTGACGAGGAACTGACCGATGAGATAAGCCGTTTTGTGCGGCAGGCTCATCCTGAATATTACTGTGTTATCACAGTAGAAAACAACTATGCGCCTATACCTCATCACACATAAAAATACCCGCCGAAGTCGTTGATCTCGGCGGTATTTTTGTATCAATTGATCTCTTTCAGCGTCTGATAGATGCTCTGCATTTTCAGATCGGTTGCTGCGATAGTTTCGGCGCAGTCCTTCAGCTGCTGTGCAAGCTCGGCGGAGACTTCGCTGTCCGTCTTGTATTTCAGCTGATGCTCAAGGCTTGCCCAGAAATCCATTGCAATGGTGCGTATCTGTACCTCGACATGCACCATCTCCTTGCGGTCGGACAGGAATACAGGCGTCTCAATGACGAGATGCAGGCTCCTGTAGCCGTTCGGCTTGGGATTTTTGATGTAGTCCTTAGTCTTGATGAGCGTTACATCATCCTGACGTGTAAGGAATTCCGCTACGGAATAGATATCCTCTATGTAGTTGCAGATAACACGCACACCCGCAATGTCGTGCAGTGTGGAGCGCACGTTTTCCGTGCTGAAGGTCATACCTTTGCGCTGGAGCTTTTCCATCATACTCTGGGGAGATTTCAGTCTGTCCTCAATGTGATGGATGGGGTTATAGTCGTATTTGGTTTTGAACTCGCTGTCCAGTATCTCAAGCTTTGTTTTGACTTCACGGATAGCGGATTCGTAAAGATGTTCAAGCTCTATGAACTGATAGAGCTGTTCAAGGATCTTTTCCTGAGACGCTGCAGGGAGCAGAGTAGTCACAGGCTCCAGATCCTTATTTACAGATTGCATTTTTTTATTCGTATTAAACATTTTGTATAATTCCTTTCAGAATAACGACCGTACTGACATTATTCTATCAGATAAATTACACTTTTGTGTTAAAATCAAGTGAATAAGCGATGAAAATTATTTATTAGCCTCTTCCTGCATGCTGTTCAGCAGTGCTTCGATCGCATCCTGCGACATCTTACCGCCGCTTGCGGGAGCTTCTTCCACTACAGGAGCAGGCTCAGGCTCGGCAGCAGCATTTGCAGCAAACAGAGCGGCGATGTCGTCCTGCGACATCTTGCCGCCGCTTGCGGGAGCTTCTTCAACTACGGGAGCAGGCTCAGGCTCGGCTACGGCATTGGCAGCAAACAGAGCAGCGATATCATCCTGTGACATCTTGCTGCCATCGGTCGAATCTGCTGCAGGAGCAGAAACAGGCTCGGGGGCAGCCATGGTAGATGCAAACATAGCTTCAATATCCGCCTGAGACATAGCACCTCCGGAAGGCTCTTCCACTGTGGGCGCAGCAGAGTCGAATATATTATCCATAGCAGGTGAGGAGATGCCTGCCTTCATCAGCAGGGCTTCGATCTCGTCCTCGCTCATCTTGTTGTTAACAACTTCATCGTCCTTTTCGGCAGGTGTGAATGCCACAGCAGTGCGCACCATGTTTTCCGCCTCGGTCTGAGTGGTGCCTGCACCATCTCTTGCGACGATTCCGCTTATATCAATAGTATGCTGGCTGAGTATCTCTGAAACATCAGGTCCGCTCTGAGCCACTGCAGGCTGAGGAGCGGCAGGTACTACCGGTTCTGCCATCATTGCATTGAAGCTTTCGGTTGCCAGCTCGTAGTTCAGATCCTCGTCCCCGAATCGGAGCCAGTAATTATCGTAAGGCACGATGCCGTGTGTCCTTGTGATGATATCCAGAACATTATATTTTTCCAGACCGACACATTTCAGCATATGAGCAGTATACGGCGTCATATCCTGGAACACTCGGCAGGAAAACAGATAATGCACGTCCGAGAGAGTCAGAGGACGATGCACAGGAGTGATCATGTTCTCCTTATGCTTTGTGATGATATTGCATTCTACTCTTTCATCCTCAGTGATCTCATACTCGGCAACAAGATATTCCTTCCTGTAGATATCAAATCTGAACGGCAGAGGCAGTTCAAAGGAATTGTTGTCTATCAGCCTGTATGTATTGTACTTTACTACTTTGGAACCCATGACATCTCCTCCGAATATGGTACAGTTATATTAACATTGTATCACAATTTTCGGGGATAATCAATAGCTATTCGGCAAAAAAGATTTTTGCCTGATATTCTTACCAAAATAAATTTTGATGATTTGGTGATTTTTAATGAATTTTTGTTTTGTGTGGGTAGAATTATGAGTGATGTGTTTACAGAATTGAAATTATGTGCTATAATGTCTATAAATACTATTATTATGTATTGTTATCTTTAATCCGTGCTATGCATGGATAGAAATGGGGAGTATATACAAATGAAAATCAAAACGATGATCACGATATCCGCAATATGCTTCGCTATCATTCCGATGGTGATATATGCGATATTTGCAAATCTTCTGGTCTCCTCCAATGGTGAGCAGGAATTCCACAGACAGATGACTGATCTGGTGGCAAATCAGGCTCAGACTCTGGAGATCTATCTTGATTCCGTCAAGGATCAGAATGCTGCTCTCGTGGCAATGAGCGAGGTTCAGGCTGTTGCTAAGGGTGGCGGCAACAGGGATAATGTCGGTAATCTGTTTGCTCGTCTGGGCAACGATGGTTCTACCAACAACTCCACCGTTCCTGCTATCGACTGCGTGGTCATCATGGATAAGTCCGGTAAGATCGCCTGCGGCAGACAGCCTAAGGATAACAACGGAAAGACACTGGATGTTTCCTTTGTTTTCGGCGATGATATCAAGGATGACGTTCTCTACATAGGTGATACAGCAAACAAGCTGATGTTCATCAGAACTCCTATTGCTGACAAGTATCTCGTTACATTCTATAATATCAATGCTGATACATTCCTTTGTAAGATACCTGCAAACAGCACATTCTATAACAAGGGTATGGTAAGAGTAGTTGATCCCCGTAACAACTGGATCAGTGATGCCAATGCAGGTACAAACCTCGTAGAGCAGTACACTCAGGTAGTTGTTGACCGCATCGCTTCTCTTGGTGACGGCGAAGTAACAGAGATCATCACATTCGACGGCGATACTCAGGGCGCTATTGCAGGCGTTGAGAAGAAGCTGGCTGTTATGACCAGAGTAGGCGGCGCAGATGGTCTTGTGGTTATCGCAAGCTGCCCCGCTAACATGGCTCACATTATTTCCAAGTCTGTAACCTCCGGTATCATCACAACAGTAGTTATTTTTGCGATCCTTTCTATCGCAGGTGCTATTGCAGTTTCCGTATTCATCACAAAGCCCCTTACAACCATTGAGGAGACTCTTACAAAGATCCGTCGTGGCGACCACGAGGCTCGTATCACAACTGTCAGCAACAACGAGTATGGTCAGATCTCCCGTGCGTTCAACAATCTCGTTGATGAGATCGTTGTAAGTGAGGATCGTTACAGAACCATCACGGAGATGTCCGATAATATCATCTTCGAGTGGAATTTAAAGAGCAACGAAGTATTCTTCTCCAACAACTTCAATAAGAAGTTCAGCTACCGTGCACCCTCCGATCACTTCGCAGATAGCTTCCTGCTCAAGGCAAAGCTTCACGGTGATGATTCCGACCGTTACAGAACAGATCTTGAAAAGCTCGGCAACGGCGAGGAGTTCAAGGGCAATGAGTACCGTATGAAGAACATCTACGGCGACTTCATCTGGGTACTGATGAGAACTGCAACTCTTCGTGACAAGGAAGGCAACCCTATCAAGATCGTCGGCGTTATGGTTGATATCGACCGTGCTAAGAAGAGTGAGCAGCAGCTCACCGCTCGTGCAAGCTTCGATGCACTTACCGAGCTTTACAACAGAGAGACTGTTGAGAGCCAGATCGATAATGAGATCACACTGTCTGCTGCGAGAAAGTCCGAGATGGCTGTTCTCTTCGTAGACGTAGACGACTTCAAGCACTTCAATGACCAGTACAGCCACGCTACAGGTGACCAGGTACTGAAGTTTGTTGCTAAGGTAGTAAACAGCGTTGTAGGCGAGTTCGGCTTTGCCGGCAGATACGGCGGCGACGAGTTCATCGCATGCATCCGCAACTCTGAGATCAACGATCCCGCTCGTGCAGCTCAGGAGATCATCTCCAGACTTGACGCAGGCTTTGACTGTGACAGCGGAGATCACCTTAGAATCAGCGTAAGTATCGGTATTGCACTTATCAAGGATGATTATAACACCCGTGTTGAATATCTTATCGGTAAGGCAGACGATGCGATGTACTCCGTTAAGAAGAATGGTAAGTCCAACTTTGCATTTATCTGATCACACAATATCAAAAGCCGCTCCTTATGGGGCGGCTTTTTTGCGCTATTTTTTTGCAGGAGCAGCGATCAGGAGTATCACACACATAGCTAATACACAGAGTGACATTCCTGCATTGACTGAGAATACATCCGCCTGCAGCTGTGCTGATGTGGCGATATATGTGCCCTGTTCGGATATCTCGCACCACCGTGTTACAGCGACTGATAATGCACTGCTGATAACCATCGCAGGCAGGCGCATGATCAGGAAGTTCCTCAGAGGTATGTGGCGGTGTGATATTGCACTTATCTGCAGTATCACACATATTCCGCCGAAAGATAACAGCGCTCCGCATAATGCAGCGATTGAGCTGTCTGACGGCGCTAATTGTTGTATGTGGCTGATTTCCAATATGGTGGGGAGTATAGCAGAGGAGTTGACGCCTGCACCTGCCAGCGAAAACAACTTTTCCGCTGCATTCATCGCACCTGTTGATTCGATCATGGCAGAAACGGCAGAAAAGCATACTATCATGGCGCAGACGGTGAGCATCACTTTCGCTGCAGACATCACCGAAGATACGAAGCAGCCGCTGCTGAGATCGGTTGCTTCGCTACAAGACAATAAGAGTATACGCTTTCCGCAACGGCATATCAGAATGCCCAGAATGACTGATGAAAGAAAGCAAGCCGCAAAGATAAGTAAGCCTGCTTTGGTGCTTCCGAAAACTCTCTGCCCGACTATAGATATGATAAATGACGGCCCGCTGCCATAGCAGAAGCACAGCATCCTGCCTGCATCGTTTCGGGAGAGCCTGCCGTTATCTACAAGGTTCGACAGCAGCTTTGCTCCCACGGGATAACCTCCGATATTGCTGAGTATAAAAACCGCACACAGTTCTTCGTCAAGCCGCATCAGTTTTGACAGCGGATATGTCAGTGGCTTCAGCATCGTGCGGTATAGTCCGCTTTCCTGAAGATACACAGAAAGCACCGTAAACGCAAACAGCGAGGGTATCATCACTTCAAGGCATATATTCACGGAATTTTTCACAGCAGCGGCTATAACTGAAGGCTCCATCAGCATAATTATGGCAGCCGCTGCAGCGGCAATGGAAAGGATGTACTTCATTTCGGCTCCTTGTTCTGATTTCTTGTCCTTTAACATATATATTCCACAAGACAAGTTTTAGAATAACGGAGGTTTAGCATGGGTATAAGAAGTGCGCTTATTCGTTTGGGCGATCAGATAGGTGACGCTATAGTGACGTTGAGCGGCAACAGTGAGCTATGTGCAGAGAATTGCCGCAGTATAATTGCCTGCGATGAAAATACGATAGTACTGCGTATGAAAGGGCAGGATATACGCATAGTGGGCATGGAGTTGTATCTGGAGAATTACGGCGCCTATGGCGTGAAAATAACGGGCAGGATCTACTCGCTCACGCTTGAAGAAAACGGAGATGATGGCGTATGAAGCATTCCGAAGGGTTCTCGATGCCTCTGGGATGGGTGGAATTCAGCGGGATAGGCGGATTTCAGGAGTCGTTTATATCCGAGCTTCTTGAAAAGGGTATAAGGCTGAAAAGAGTGAGTATATCGGGAGGGCGTCTGAGCGGTGTGATCTCTCCGCTGGATTATCGTACAGCGGCAGCGGCGTCACGAAGATATGGCGTAAGGATAAGAGCAGGTAAGCGCAAGGGATTGTACTTCACAGCGCTGCGATACAGCCGCAGGGCTGGGTTGTATGCAGGGTTGATGGTGTTTTTCCTTATACTGTCCATAGGAAAGGCTACCGTGGCAGATATACGCATCACGGGAAGCGCTCCCGAAGCACAGATAATTCAGATACTGGAGGAATGCGGCATCACAAGGGGTGCGCCCAGTCACGGGCTTGACCTTTCCCGTGCAGAGCGCCGCATACTGCTGGAGGTCGAAGACGTGGCCTGGGTGGATGTGTCGGTCTCGGGCAGCCGTGTGAGCGTCACTGTGGAGGAGGCAGTGCCGATGCCTGAAATGCTTACATCGGATGTGCCGTGCAACCTCGTTGCTACCCGAGACGCAATGGTCGTGGAGGCTGTGGTGCGCAAGGGTACGCTGATAACGCAGGTAGGCAGCGGAGTGCAAAGGGGCGGTCTTATTGTAAGCGGCACGATCGTTGATGGCGGAGAGCATCTTCTCTATCGCCATGCCAGTGCGGATATCATCGGTGAATTCGCAGAGACCCGTGAATTTTTTGTGCCGTATAATGAAACGATCAGGATTCCCGACGGCGAAAAAACAGAGTTCAGATACCTTGTATTTCAGGATGATGTGTATCCTTTGTTTTTCGGAAATGCTTTTGTAGAGGACGCATTATATACGGAATACACTCAGATACCGCAGCTTCTGCGTGGTACGCCTATAAGCATACGCACAGGCGTGTTCACAAAGTATCGGGATGTGGAGATCACACGCACGGATGATGACTGCCTAGCAGAGTTCAGGAAGCAGAAATCTGCTTTTGAGGTAAATTTCTACTCTGAGTTTGAAATAGTATCAGCGATAGAAAAGTGCTTTCCCGAAGAGAATGGCATACGGTTTGAGATAGACTACACTTTGCGAGGTAATATTGCAGAGGAGCAGCTGATAGAGGTCGATCTTAGTATGATGGGAGATATCACAGAAACAACTGAATGAAAAACAGCCCGAGGTTACTCGGGCTGTTGCGTTTAGTGGGTGAGTCTGCGTTTGCAGTAGCTCTTCTGTCCACATTCGGGGCATTTGAGATATCTGGTAGTGAGGGAGTGCGGACCTGCGATATACGCACCAACCGTAGGTACAAAGCGGTGTTTGCAGTGCCTGCATTCAAACGTGCCTGCCTCCATCTCCAAAGCAGCGGCTACGGTAATACCACCGAAAATAACTATCAGTCCGATAGCTATAAGCAGCACACGAGACCACAATTCCATCTCAAAAATTCCTGATACCGTAATAAGTGTAGTACCGCCGATTATTGTGATAACTGCCACGATAGCTGATAAGATTATTTTCTTTTTGCTTTCTTCTCTTTCTTTTACGAGTGTCATGATATTTTCCTCCGCTTTCTTTATGTAGTTTTCCTGTGTCAGACGTTCGCCCGAAAGGAGCTCGTTTGCCGTGATGTCAAGAGCCTCGCACAGCGGCATCATCAGAGATACCTCAGGCATTCCCTTGCCGTTTTCCCATTTGCTGACGGTCTTGTCGCTTATACATAATGTATCGGCAAGCTCACGTTGTGTCAGGGACTTTTCCTTGCGCATCTGTGCGATGAATTTTCCGATCTTGATCTGATCCATTGAAACACTTCCTTTCGACATCTTCATCTTATCATAACACTTGATCTTTTCACACCCACGGGGCGTAGAATTTTATTTATGCGGAGGTCTACGCACCGTAGAGTGGCGTTGTTATGCGGTTTTACAGAAAGACCGCCTCTGTTTTCAGAGGCGGCTTGATATTATCTGTTGCGCTCCTTGATAGCACGCTCGATCTCACGGCCTGCATCACGCTTTGCCATGTCCTCGCGCTTGTCGTGGAGCTTTTTGCCCTTGCAGAGACCAACCTGCACCTTCACTCTCGAATCCTTGAAATATAAGGATATCGGGATGAGTGTGTAGCCGCCCTGCTTTGCCTGACCGAACAGCTTCATGATCTCCTTTTTGTGGAGCAGCAGCTTGCGGACACGGTAAGGGTCTCGGTTGAATATATTGCCTTTTTCGTAAGGCGAAATGTGCATGTTTTTGATGAATGCTTCGCCGTCATCAATAGATATCCATGAATCCTTCAGGTTTACGCCGCCTGCACGAATGGATTTTACCTCTGTGCCGAACAGCTCAATGCCTGCTTCAAAGCTCTCTATGATGAAATATTCATGCCGTGCCTTACGGTTTTCGGCAATGGTCTTGATGTTCATTATGCCTCCATGCGGATAGATGATTATTCCATACCGATGCAGTATCTGAGAATTGCCACAGCGTCATCAACTCTGATCCAGCCGTCGCCTGTAACGTCAGCGGCAGCCTTGCTGGTGTAGGTGGTGAGAGCCTCCTCGCCAACGATAGCCTGCAGGATGGATACGGAATCGAGAGCTGTAACGTTGCCGTCGCCGTCGCAGTCGCCGGGAACGATGATGGTGTATGCCACATCGCTGTTAGCTGCGGTAGCTGTCATGCCTGTAGCAATGTAGGAGCTGTCCAGAACTCTGAAGCCTGCAGCATCAAGGATCTCAAGAGCCTCGCCGTTTTCAATGGATGTTCTGAAATCGCTTACTGTGTACTTTTTCTTGAACTTGCCGGTAATGGTGAGCTTTTCGTGATTGATGTCAAAGTTAGAGGAGATCATCTGGAAGTTCTGCAGAACAGAGCTGATGAAGTAATCGCCGCCGTTGTCGATGGTGAACTCAACAGTGCCGTCCTTGATCTCAACTTCCTTCAGGAACTCGGATTTTTTAGCGGATGCGTTCCACTTGTACAGGCGGTATGTACCCTCTGTGTATACATTGGAAACATCGAGAGTAACAACTGCCATGCCGGGGAATGCGCCCTTCTCGGCGAAGGAGATAAGCTGGTAATCGCTTGCGCTGCCTACCTCAAAGCGGATGCCCTCTTCATATTCGGATTCATACTTGATCTCAGGGTTGAAATCAGCAGGTGTCTTGATATCATTGCCGTTGAATTCCCAGGAGTACTTGTCGCCGCCACGGGTAACGCCCTTTGCTCTTACGGTCATATCCTCGCCGTAGATAGCCTCGAACTGGCTCTTCAGGATGATAGCGGGAGCGGACTTCAGTGTGGTGGTCAGGCGTGCCTGAGCATTCTGATATGCCTTGATAGCTGCGTTTGCATCAACGATGGATGTCTCGGGATCGTCAAGAGCGTCCTGCATAGCATTTACAGCGTTCTCGAAATCCTTCCAGCTTGCTGTGGAGTAATCATCCTCGATGAAGTTCTTGGAGATGTTGATAAGCTCGTTGAGTACCTTCTTTGTCTCGTCGCTTACGCCGTTGATGAGAGCGTTCTTGGCTGCAGTGAGGTTATCCAGCGCAGACTTTACCATTTCAGCGTCAGCCGCCTGATATGCAAGGATAGTCTCAGCAGACTTCAGTGCTGCCTCGTAAGCCTTCCATGTAGCAGCGGTATACTCTGCTTCCTTGAGGTCCTTGCACTCGTTGATGAGGGTCTGCAGGCGAACTTCAACTGTTGTGGGATCGTTGGGATCCATGAAGTATACCTTGAACTCGTCAACAACGTTTTCGTTGTTGTTTGCGGTGTAGATACCTGCTTCGCCCTTTACAGAGCCGACTTCTGTAACCTTTCCGTCAGCGTCCACATACTTGTCGAGATCGAGCTCAACGAATACATCAATATTCTTGTCGTATGCATCGTTCTCGAAATCCTTGATGTCATAGCCATCGGGAATAACGTAGGTAGGAAGCTCGGGATCATAGAAGAATTCAGGAAGCAGTGTGCCGTCACTCAGCTTAAGTGTTGACAGGATCTTGTCCTTTAATTCAGCTTCATCAATCTTATCGCCGATCATGAAATAATATGTATCATTTCCGAGTTCGACTGAACGCTGACCTGTAGTGCCGATAAGGTTATCTGAGATATCCTTCTTGGTTATATCAAGAGATACGAACCATGCAGGAACGGCGGTCAGGTAGTTGTCGCTGATATCAACGCTGCTCAGCGCATAGAGATTGCTGAGATCCAGCTTGTTCACATCAGCGTTGCGCAGGCGGTTTTCGGAAAGATCCAGCGAGCGCAGGCGGAACATGTACTGGATAGCGGCAGGAACGCCTTCGAGCTCCATTCCGCTCAGATCCAGAGATGTAAGTCTTTCGAGATCTGCGTAGGTAATGTCATCGTAGTCGATGCCGATAGCCTTTTCGATAGCCTTCAGAACGTTTTTGTTCTCTTTGCCGTCTACATCGAACAGACCGTCAGCGTAAACAAGGTCATCCTCGTCATAGTCCATATCCAGCGCTGCGTAGGTGGAAACAGCCATGGCAGGGATGCTCGTAGCGGCGATGCATCCGGCAAATGCTGCTGCGAGTAATCTTTTCTTCAAAGTCATTTTGAAACATCCTTTCTTAAAATAAATTCCCCGTAACTTTGATATAGTATATATCTATACATATTGTATTATATCACAAAAATATTCGTAATGCAACAGGTATTGACGATTTTTGTCAAAAAATTTTCAAAAATATCTATATAAAGTGCATTACCATCAAATTAGAAGCCTTATTATTCTAGGTATAGAGCTAAAGGATACAATTTTGTCGTGGTAGTTTAGTGAAATTCAACAAAATGAAGTGCAAAAATTGTTAGAGAAAAAAGTAGACATTTTCAAATGGTTGTGCTATAATGTAATAAAGGGTAATTTATATTACGATATTAACCGCAATGGAGGTAATGGCTATGGCTAAGAAGAAGCTGTTCGGAAATAATATAAAGCCTTCCTGCAAATACTGCGAGCTTGGCACCGCAGGCGAGGGCGATAAGATCATGTGCTCGAAGTTCGGTCCCGTAAAGACTTATGACTCCTGCAAGAAGTTCGTTTATTCTCCCCTGAAGAGAGTGCCTAAGAAGGAGCTGCAGCTTGCTAATTCTGCTGTAAACGACATCGATTTCTGATACAGCATCAGGCACAATTACATAACAGCGGTACGCAAGGCGATGCCGCTGTTTTTTATTCATTGTCAGAAAGGGCTGAAATTATGTATAAATACGAAACACATCTGCACACGATGGAAGGAAGCGTATGTTCCAGCGCACCCGCCGCTGATATGGCGAGAGCGCACAAGGAGATGGGCTACGACGGCATTTTTGTAACAAACCACTTCTTTAATGGCAACACATCTGTTCCGAGAGATCTCCCCTGGGAAGAACGTGTGGATCTCTATTGCCGTGGTTATGAGATAGCTAAGGAGGTCGGCGACGAGATCGGTCTGAAGGTGTTCTTTGGCATCGAATACTGCAAATACAATGCAGATCTCCTGATTTATGGCATCGACAAGGAGTGGATCAAGGCTAATGAGGAACTGCTGATGCACACCGATGAGCGCATCCTGTTCAGAACTATCAGGGAAATGGGCGGTATTGTCGTTCATGCTCACCCCTTCCGCAGCGATCCTTATATCCACCATATAACTCTGTATCCTTATGATGTTGACGCTGTGGAGGTCATCAACGGCAGCCATTATCCGCCTAATATGTATAATGAGCGTGCAACTCTTTACGCTGATATGTACGGACTGATAAAGACAGGCGGCTCGGACAGCCACCATCTTGACAAGCTGTTCGGCAGTGGAATCTCCGTGCCCGAGCCAATCAATTCCCATGAGGATTATCTGCGTATGCTCAAAGAGGGCAGAGTAATTCCTCTGCCTCGTACTCTGCCGTATTAACGGAGGTCAACGATGTTCAATATACTGGTGGTGGATGACCACGCACACATCAGGCGCTTGTATGAATATACGCTTGAAAAGAACGGCTTCAATCCCTGCACTGCTTCAAATGGCAGGGAGGCTTTTGCCGTGCTGGAATCCACACACATAGATCTTATCGTGCTGGATATAATGATGCCTGAAATGGATGGCTATACTTTCCTGCGCACCTTGCGTGAAAGCGGCAGTGAGATTCCTGTGTTGGTCATAACCGCAAGGGACAGCTCGGAGGATGTCCGCAAGGCGTTTACTCTCGGCACGGATGATTTCATGGTGAAGCCTGTGGATGAGATCGAGATGCTGCTTCGCATAAAGGCGCTTATGCGTCGTGCGAAGATATCCGAAGAGAAGCTGATAACAGTAGGCTCCACAAAGCTTATTTATGACTCGCTTACCGTCTGCAGCAACGGCAGTGAAATGATATTGCCGAAGAAGGAGTTTCAGATACTGTTCAAGCTGCTTTCTTTTCCTGGCAAGACCTTTACCCGTGCAAACATAATGGACGAGTTCTGGGAGATGGACAGTGAAAGTGAGATGCGAACAGTTGATGTACATATCAACCGACTGAGAGAGCGTTTCCGTGACAACGAAGATTTTGAGATAGTGACCGTTCGTGGTCTTGGCTACAAGGCTGTACACAAGAAATGAAAAAGACGAAACAGAACAAAAATCATAAGCGTTATACAACGCAGCTTACATTCAAGCTGACGCTTATAGTTATGATACTTATAGTGGCGGCAGAGGCGCTGTCGTTTACTGCTACTATCATAATCGGCTATGTGGCAGGCGGTACGAATGATACTACATCGATCCTCGCTTCAGTTATCGCAAGTATTATTATCGGTGGTCTGCTTTCTATCATAGCGTGGAATATCATTCTGCATCCCCTTAATGAGCTTATCAAGGCTACTCGTAGGGTAACACGAGGAGATTATTCCGCACATCTTGATATGGGATGGTATGAGAAGCACACTGTAAAGGAGCTTAATCAGCTTATCTCGAATTTCAATGAGATGACGAAGAAGCTTTCTTCTACAGAGATGTTCCGTAAGGATTTTATATCGAACTATTCGCATGAGTTCAAAACACCGCTGGTCTCAATAAAAGGCTTTGCAAGGCAGTTATATGAGGGTGATCTGACTCCTGAACAGCAGAAGGAGTTTTCTAAGATCATACTGGATGAGGCGGAATATCTTTCTGCACTAGCATCGAACACGCTGATGCTGACGAATCTCGAAAACAGCGACAGTGTTTCGGATATGACGATCTTTTTGCTGGATGAACAGCTGAGAAACTGCATGATCCGTCTGGAGCCGCAGTGGTCGGAAAGATCTATTGATATAGATATGGAGCTTGATGAGGTGGATTTCTGCTGGAATGAGCAGCTGCTGGCACATGTGTGGAACAATCTGTTTGACAATGCGGTGAAGTTCACTCCTGTGGGTGGTTCGATATATGTGAGCTGTAAGGAAGAAAACGGAGTAATAACCGTGCGTGTCCGTGACAGCGGCGATGGCATTCCTGAATCTGCTTTGCCACACATCTTCGAGAAATTCTATCAGGCGGATGCGTCACACGCAACCAAAGGAAACGGTCTGGGTCTGCCATTGGTCAAGAGGATCGTAAAGCTTTGCGGTGGTCTGATATCAGTGCATAGTACAGTAGGAGAGGGTACTGAATTTACCGTTACACTGTTTGCAGATAAAAAGCACGAGAAAATAAAGAAAAACTCCTGAGAGGCTAAGATCCTTCTCAGGAGTTCTTTTATTATCTACATCAATTTCTTATTCTGCAAGAAGCTTTTCTACGCTTGCAAGCTTTACGCATACGCAGAAGATCTCCATAGCCTGACGAAGCTCGTCAACGCTGGGGAAGGTGGGAGCGATACGGATATTGGAGTCCTTGGGATCCTTTCCGTAAGGATATGTTGCGCCTGCGCCAGTCATAACCACGCCTGCCTCAGCGGCGAGGGAAACGATGCGCTTTGCACATCCCTCCATAGCGTCAAAGGAAACGAAGTAGCCGCCCTTGGGGGATACCCACTTGCCGATTCCGAGAGGAGCGATCTCCTTGTTCAGAACATACAGCACAACGCTGAACTTAGGCTGTATGATGGCTGCGTGCTTCTTCATGTGAGCCTTGATGCCGTCGAAGTTCTTGAAATACTTGCAGTGACGCAGCTGATTCAGCTTATCGAAGCCGATGGTCTGCACTGTCATCTGGTTCTTGATGAAATCTATGTTGTTCTTGCTTGCAACAATAACCGCCAGACCACCGCCGGGGAAGGATATCTTGGAGGTGGATGTGAACTGGAATACCATATCGGGATTGCCGGCCTTCTTGCACTCCTCGATGATGTTCAGCAGGCTGTCGTGGTCATCAGACAGATGGTGAACGCAGTATGCATTATCCCAGAAAATGCGGAAGTCCTTTGCTGCAGGCTTCAGAGCCGCAAAGCGTCTTACCACCTCGTCGGAGTAGGTGATGCCTGTGGGGTTGGAGTACATGGGAACGCACCAGATGCCTTTGATCTCCTCATCCTCTGCAACGAGCTTTTCCACAACGTCCATATCAGGGCCGTCAGCCTTGTAGTCAACGGGGATCATCTCAATGCCGAGGGACTCGCAGATAGCGACGTGTCTGTCATATCCGGGAACAGGGCAGAGGAACTTTACCTTCTCGCACTTGCCCCAGGGCTTGTCGCCACCGTATACGCCGAAGTGGAGTGCACGGATTATGGTATCGTACATCAGCTGCAGGGAGGAGTTACCGCCTACGATTATCTCGTCATCGCCGATGTTCAGCATTTCCTCAAACAGCTTCTTGGCCTCGGGGATACCATCAAGGATGCTGTAGTTGCGGCAGTCGATACCGTTGGAAGCCTTGTAGTCACCGTCCAGACAGTGCAGCAGCATATCAATGGAGAGATCCAGCTGTTCAGGAGCGGGCTTACCACGGGACATATCCAGCTTCAGACCCTTTGCTTTGTATTCAGCGTACTGCTGTTCGAGAACGCTCTTTTCGGTAAGGAGCTGTTCCTTTGTCATCTCTGCGTATACCATAATGTCTACCTCTCTTTATATGTGTTGTGTTTATTATTTTATGTCAGTACCATTTTATTCATCTGCATGGTATGAGTTACATTGTGGAATTTGCATTTCGGAAAATTGCAGCTTGCAGAATACCTGCCCTTTCCGAGCCTTGTATTATTATAGCATAGCACATGTTAATTTGCAAGCGTTTTTGTGAAATCTTGCAAAATCTCGCAAAAAAACAAAACCACGACGATTACCGCCGTGGTTTTTGGTCAAAATAGCTTATTTTTTTGAGGTCTTTTCCAGTATCTTATTCTGTGCATCTACCACTGAGCGAAGCTCTCTGCGCTGATTGTAAAGCTCGATGATGTTGTTGATACGTCTGCGTACGAATCTGATATTGAACGGCTTTGCGATAACATCTGCCGCCCCCAGATCGTATGCTCTGGACAGTGACTTGTCCGAAGTGTCAGCACTGATGATGAACACAGGAATGTCATCAATATACTTATGTTCCACAAAGTATTCCAGCACACCGAAACCGTCCATGACAGGCATCATGATATCCAGAAGAACGGCACAGAGCTCGTTCTTGTGTCTCTCAAATTCTTCTATTGCACGCTCGCCGTTTTCAGCTTCAACTACCTGACGGTCGCTGAAGGTGTCGCTTAGCATAAGTCGGTTGAACTCAAAATCGTCGACAATAAGCAACTTGTTGCGTTCTGCCATGATATATTACCCCCAAACAGAGTTAAACTAAATGTTTATACAAATATTATATTATAATTGTCGAGAAAAGTCAATAGATTACCATTGTGGAAAATTGCAGAATAAATTCCTCGGTTTGTCATTTTTTTGTCAGAACAGCTACAGAGATATCATCTCTGCTGCCGCTTCTGGTGCGTTCGTGCAGGTGAGCTTCAAGCTCGTCCGTCTTTTTTGAGCTGACAGCTGAGGTAATGCGCTTTCCGAACTGCAGGAAATCATCGCTGCTGCGGAAGGAGTTTATCAGTCCGTCGCTGGAAAGTATCACGCTGCTGAACGTTCCCGGCTGATAGAACCAACGCACGTTGTCGATAGCGTCGCTGTCGCACAGGGAAGTGGTGAGGTTGCCGATAAGGCGTTCATCCTCAGGCATGGGGAAGCGCATCTTTCCACGCTCCTCAACAGCAAAGCTGCCGTCGCCTATCTGCATACCGAACAGACCTCTGCCTGTCACGGCTGCGACTATGAGTGTTGCACCGTAGATGTTTTCAATGGGTAGTCCGCCGTGTTTTTTTGATATGGCACGCTCCTTGTCGTTCAGCGGAGCGTAGCTGTAGTGGGCGGCGATCTCCTCGTTCCACATACATATCATGTTTGCGGCGATACGTCTTGCCGCAACATGGGGGGATTCTCTGAATATCTTGTCGATGCCGCCGTTGCGCTCAGCAAAATCTATGATGGAGCGTATCGCCACACGGGTAGCCATATCGCTGCCCGCAGCACTGCGGAAGTGCTTTTCGCTGCCGTGACCGTCAGAAACAGCGGCAACCGAAACGTCCTTGCCCGTTTGTACACGGGCGGAATCCTGGCAAGGCTCGCCCAGATCCTCGTGGGAAGCGCCCCTTACCGATATTGCATAGCCTGTGAAGGTCATTACCAGCCTGCCTCGATATCAACGTTGATCTCGTCGCTTTCTGCGAATTCACGGATCTGTTCTGCGGCAGTATCCTGCTTTGTGCGCAGGTCGTCCTCGGTCTCAGCGAGGCGAACGCTGCGGCTGCCGATCTGGGAGGATGTAACAGCCACGAACTTGATGAGCTTTGCAAGAGCCTCGCCGTTGTGTGCTGTAACCACGCTGTCAGGATTGCCTGTGAAGCGTGCGAGTATGTCAAGATCAGCCTCTTCTCCGATAGCAACAGCCGCCTTGATGCCTGCGGAATACCACTTGTTCTGCTGCAGTTCTGCAAGACCTTTCTCGAAATTGTCGGTAGGATATCCGTCAGACATGAGTATCATAACAGGTGCAAAGGACAGGGACGGAGACTTCATGAACTCATTTCTGGAGAGCTTGCCGTTAAGCGAAGAGAAAGCGCTTCCGAGATCGGTGACGTTCTCTGCGTCGATGGGCTGCCACTCAAATTCGTCTATGGAAACAGGCTCGTCGTACATCCACTCGCTGCCGCCCGAGAACTTCAGGACTGCAAGCTTGATATCAGCGTCGGCGCCGCCGATGCCGCGGATCTCGGGGATAAGCTCCTCCATAACGGAGTTTACAGTGCCGATCTTGCTGCCGCCCATACTGCCCGAGCAGTCGATAAGGAAGAAGAGTACCATGGACTTCTTGGCGATCTCCTCTGCGTCGTCAAAGGGGTTTGCGTTGAATAATGCCATTTTTCTGACCTCCTGTGATGTTTATACATTTATATAGTTGATTCCATTATACCACTTCGATGGATAAATGTCAATTATTCGGTTGACGAAAACGGGGGGAGATGGTATACTGTATTATAGATAAATTATAATTTGACGGAGTAAATATTAATGAGTGAAAGACCAGAATTAAACAGAGAGCTTGACGCAGCTACGTTTCGTAGCTTTTACTATCTGAAAGAAGAACTTGTGAGCTTTTGCAGAGAAATCAACCTGCCAGTTTCAGGTGGAAAGATTGAACTTACTGATAGAATTGCATTGTTTCTTGATACAGGAAAGGTTTCTGAGGCTTCCACACATAAGAGAGCGACAGCAAACATAGGACTGATTACAGAGGACACAGAAATTGAGAATAATATTGTCTGTTCGGAAAAGCACAGAGCGTTTTTCAAAGAAAAAATCGGAAAAAGCTTCTCATTCAATGTGCTGTTTCAGAAATGGTTAAAAAACAATGCAGGAAAAACCTACGGAGATGCTATTGAAGCCTATTATCAGATTCTTGAAGAAAAGAAAAAGGGTAAAACAACAATAGATAAGCAATTTGAGTATAATACATATATCCGTGATTTCTTTGAGGACAATCAAGGTAAAAGTCTTGAAGAAGCTATTGTCTGCTGGAAATACAAAAAGAGTTTACAAGGACATAATCGTTATGAGAAATCTGATCTCGTTGCGCTAGATAGATAAATTCCTATTCCTGGGTGTAATATTTCCACATACAGCTTCATACCTATTGGACAAAGGTAGAATTTTTGTCGGAGGTACATATATGAAGCTGAATAAAAGATCGGTAAAGCTGACCGTTGGTATGCTTGCCTGTGTGGCGGTGCTGGCTCTCGGTGCAAGATTATCGGACGAGGTAGTTCCTGCCTCTGCGGAGATAGACGAGCGCCCTGTTATCGTACTGGACGCAGGTCACGGTGGTCTCGATTCGGGTGCTGTGGGCAAGAGCGGAGTGCTTGAAAAGGATGTGAATCTCTCTGTTGTGAAGCACCTGCGTGAGATGCTGGAAATGAGCGGCTTTCAGGTGGTGGTGACCCGTGATGAGGATATCTCCATCTACGATGCAGGCGTTGAGGGCATCCGCAACCAGAAGCTTTCGGATATGGATAACCGCCTTGAGATAGTGAAGAGCTATCCAGACAGTATCTTCCTGTGCATCCATCAGAATAACTACACCGACCCTGCCTACTTCGGCGGTCAGATGTTCTATAACAATAACAATCCCGATAACCGCACGCTTGCTCAGATAATGCAGAACAGATTTGCGGCTCTGCAGGAGGGAAACGACCGTGAGATAAAGCTCTCGGGTGACGAGCTTTTCCTGCTGAAGGATAACACTAATCCCTCACTCATGATCGAATGCGGATTTCTCTCAAACCCTGAAGAAGAAGCACTTCTTGCCACCACCGAATATCAGCAGAAGATAGCGTTTTCCATCTACTGCGGTGTGTTGGAATTTATCGACGCAACAACAGAGGATATACCCGATTATTCCCTTACGGAAGAAACATGATATATTGAAAAGGATGTAAAAAATGGCAAAGCAGAAACAGCTTTTTATCTGCCGTGAATGCGGTCAGGAATACCCGAAATGGAACGGTCGCTGTGCAGGCTGCGGCGCATGGAACAGCATCGAGGAGGCGACCCCCGCCGAGGTGCTTGTCGGCAAGACAGCCGCTCCCGTGGGTGAGTTCAAGTACAACCGCATAGGCGAGATAAGCTACGAGGACGAAACACGTTATGCTACAGGTATTTCAGAGCTTGACAGGGTTCTCGGCGGCGGACTGGTAAAGGGATCGCTGGTGCTTATCGGCGGCGACCCCGGTATCGGTAAGTCTACTCTGTTGCTGCAGATATGCGGCTTCATGGGCAACGAGCATACTATACTCTACGTTTCGGGCGAGGAGAGCGAAAGGCAGATAAAGCTCCGTGCTGACCGTCTCGGCGTTGCAAGCGATAATCTGTTCCTTGCCTCCAATAATAACTGCGAGAGCATCATCCATGCGGTGGTACAGAACAAGCCCGAGGTAGTAATTATCGACTCCATCCAGACCATTACCTCCAATGCCATTACATCGTCGGCGGGAAGTATCGTCCAGGTGCGTGAATGCACCAATGCATTCATGCGCATGGCAAAATCCGAGGAGATACCTGTTTTTATCGTCAGCCATGTCAATAAGGACGGTGGTATCGCAGGCCCTAAGATAATGGAGCATATAGTGGATACGGTGCTGTATTTTGAGGGTGAAAAGCAGCTTTCCTACCGCATCCTGCGTGCTTTCAAGAACCGCTTCGGCTCGACGAATGAGATCGGCGTGTTCAATATGGATGATGACGGTCTGAAAGAGGTTACGAATCCCTCGGAAATGATGCTTTCGGGACGTGTGAGTTCCGTCTCGGGCAGCTGCGTTATCTGTTCTGTTGAGGGAACACGACCCATTCTTGCAGAGGTGCAGGCTCTGGTGACAAAATCCTCCCTCTCCTCTCCGAGACGTGTGGCGAATGGATTTGACTACAACAGGCTATATATGATACTTGCAGTGCTTGAAAAGCGCACAGGCTTCTTTTTCGGCGGTGTGGATGTGTATGTGAACATCGTCGGCGGTCTGCGTCTGGACGAGCCTGCGGCAGACCTGGCAGTGGCAATGGCGCTGTATTCGGGACTCTGCGACAAGGTCATTCCCGAAAAGGTGATGGTATTCGGCGAGGTGGGACTCGGCGGCGAGATAAGAGCGGTCTCCCATGTGCGTGAGCGTGTAAAGGAAGGCGCACGCCTCGGCTTTGAGAAGTGCATCATTCCGAAGCAGAACTTTTCTTCTCTCAGTAAGAGCGAGGGCTACGGCATACAGATAATCGGCGTGCGGACACTTGAACAGGCTTTCAGAGCCATAGCGGACAAGCCGAAGGAGACACAGGAATGAGCATGATGAAACAACGCCTTTTCTGGGCTGCGGCTTTCGTGTTACTTCTGGCAACAGAGGTATGCATCGCCCTTTTCGTGCACGACAGCTTCGTGCGGCCTTACCTTGGTGATGTGCTTGCCGTGGTGACGGTTTATTGTGGCGCAAGGATAGTGTTTCCGCAGCGTTTCAGATGGATTTCAGTGGCGGTGATGGCGCTTGCTGTGGGAGTTGAGCTGCTGCAGCTTACGGACTTTTCATCCCTTTTCGGGGAGGGCAGCTTCATGGCGGTGCTGCTGGGTTCGACCTTCGACCCGCACGATCTTTTGTGCTATGCTATTGGTGGAATAGTATGTGTGCTGAGCGATATACTTATCTTAAGGAGAAAACCGAAAAATGACTAACTGTGACGATTGTGTAAATTACGTTTATGACGAGGAGTGCGACTGCTGGGTATGTCTCGTCAATCTGGATGAGGACGAGATGTGCCGCTTCATGACAGGTACTAACTACAACTGTCCCTATTACAGCAGTGACGACGAATACGCCATTGCGAGAAAGCAATAAGCGAGGTATCTATGAGGAAACAAAAGCTGTCCAAAAAGGAAAAGCGCTTCAACAGGATGATGAGCTTCATCGAATTCCTGATAGAAGCGGCTGAAGCTGTGATAGATGCGCTGACATAAGTATTATCCCGACCTGTGACAGGTCGGGTTTTTCAACTTTGCTGTTATTCTCGTCGCATATCCGACCTTATCCCTTCAATTTGTTGTATTAAATTTGTCTAAAATAGTCGGCGGATGTTGTTTAATTTTAGCCTAAATAACAGTTATGCTTTTAAAGCCTTGCAATTTTGTTGAAAAGCGAGTATAATTATTCTGTACTATTGGAAATAAAGAGGGCAGAAGTCTGTCCAAAACACGAAAGGGGTCACTAGACAATGAAATCTCCGTTTACTAAGGAGGAGCTGAAAAGACAGCTCGAAGGCATTCTGGAATTCGATTACAGAACTGATTCCAGCAACGCTACAGACGCACAGCTTTATCGTGCGCTTTCTTCCATCGTGGTCAATTACCTGAAGGAAAAGCGCCACAATTATATGCGTGAGGTAAACTCCAAGGGCAAGAAGCAGGTATACTACCTCTCCATGGAGTTCCTGATGGGTCGCTCCCTCAAGACAAGCCTTTACAATATCGGTATGGAGAAGGAAGCAGAGGCAGCTCTTGCTGACTGGGGCATCAAGATCGACAGAATATTCGACGAAGAGCCTGATGCAGGTCTCGGTAACGGCGGTCTCGGCCGTCTCGCAGCTTGCTACCTCGATGGTCTTGCTACCTGCGATTATCCCGCAACAGGCTACTCCATCTGCTACGAGTATGGTATCTTCAAGCAGAAGATCGTAGATGGCTGGCAGACAGAGCTTCCCGATAACTGGCTGCCCGGCGGTGGTGCATGGCTGGTTCCCAACACCGATCAGGCTGTAGAGGTTCACTTCGACGGCCGCATCAACGAGTACTGGGATGAGAATTACCACCACCTCGAGCATGTTGATTATACAACAGTAAACGCTGTTCCCTATGATATGTATGTATCCGGTTACGACAGCAAGAGCGTTTCCAAGCTGAGACTCTGGAGCGCAGAGAGCATGTCCTTTGATATGAGCAGCTTTAACAGCGGCGACTACGCAAAGGCTATGGGCGCATCCAATATCGCTCACTCCATCTCCAAGGTACTGTATCCCAACGACAACCACATGGAGGGTAAGGCTCTCCGTCTGAGACAGCAGTACTTCATGTGTGCAGCTTCTGTAGGCGATATCGTAATGCGCCACATGAAGGTATATGGCACACTGGATAACTTCCACGAGAAGAACGCTATCCACATCAACGATACTCACCCCACACTGGCAGTTCCCGAGCTGATGAGAATCCTGCTGGATGACTGCGGCTACGGCTGGGAGCAGGCATGGCACATCGTAACCAACACATTTGCTTACACAAACCACACCGTAATGGCTGAGGCTCTTGAGAAGTGGGATGTTCCCATGATCGAAAAGATCCTCCCCAGAATCTTCTCCATCATCTGCGAGATCAACCGCCGCTACTGCGAGGAGCTGTTCGCAAGAACACAGAACAGCGAGAAGGTTACCAAGATGTCCATTATCCAGGATGGTAAGATCCACATGGCTAACCTCTGTGTTGCTGCTTCCCACAGTGTAAACGGTGTTTCCAAGCTGCACAGCCAGATCATCAAGGATGACGTATTCAATCTGCAGGCTACCGACAAGCCCAGCCAGTTCAAGAACGTTACCAACGGTATCGCTTACAGAAGATGGCTGCTTCAGTCCAACCATGGCCTGACAAACCTGCTCTCCGAGTGCATCGGCGAGGGCTTCAAGAAGGATGCTTCCGAGCTGATCAAGTTCCAGGTATTCGCAAATGATAAGTCCGTTCTCGAGAAGCTGGGCAAGATCAAGAAGGCAAACAAGGAGCACTTCGCTAAGTATGTTGAGTCCACAACAGGCACAAAGCTGAATGTTGACTCCATCTTTGACGTACAGGTTAAGCGTCTGCACGAATACAAGAGACAGCAGCTCAATGCAATGAACATCATTGCTGACTATAACTACCTCAAGCAGAATCCCGACGCTCCCTTTGTTCCCAAGACATATATCTTCGCTGCAAAGGCTGCTCCCGGTTACTATATCGCTAAGCAGATCATCAAGATGATCTGGTGCATCGGCGAGGAGATCAAGCATGATCCCAAGCTGCGTGAGAAGCTGCAGGTAATCTTCCTTGAGGACTACCGTGTAACTCTGTCCGAGATGCTGATGCCCGCTGCCGAGGTCTCCGAGCAGATCTCCCTCGCAGGTACAGAGGCTTCCGGTACAGG
>JAZSGG010000061.1:0-14156 GCA_045532595.1 Oscillospiraceae bacterium
GCGCAGCCGTTTTAAAATCTGTCGGCGTTTGCCTGTTTGGGCGTTCGTTCGCAGAACGAACGTAGCGTTGACGGCTACGCCGTCAATGCGCTCACTCCTCACTCCTAACTCCTCACTTAATTTGACGAGCTTCGCACGTCAAATTCCGATTTGTCTCTAACTGCAAAAACGATCTCCCCCGTTTCCGAGGGAGATCTTCTTATGTATATCAGGAATATACCTATTATACGCAGCCCTGAGCCTTCATAGCCTCAGCAACCTTGATGAAGCCTGCAATGTTAGCGCCTGCTACGAGGTCATCGCCCAGACCGTACTTGTTAGCAGCCTCAACGGATGCTGTGAAGATGTTCTTCATGATGGTCTTGAGCTTCTCGTCAACCTCTTCAGCAGACCAGCTGTAGCGCATGGAGTTCTGGCTCATCTCGAGACCGGATACTGCTACGCCACCTGCATTAACAGCCTTGGAGGGAGCTACGATAACGCCCTTGCTCTTCAGGTATGCAACAGCCTCGTTTGTTGTAGGCATGTTGGAAACCTCAACGTAGTACTTAACGCCGTTAGCAACGATCTTCTCAGCCTCAGCCATGCCAACCTCATTCTGAGTAGCGCAGGGCATCATGATGTCAGCCTTAACGCCCCAGGGCTTCTCCTTGGGGAAGAACTGTACGCCGAACTTGTCTGCGTAGTCCTGAACTCTGTTACGGCAGGAATCACGCATCTCCTGCATGAAGTTTACCTTCTCCTCTGTGGAAACACCATCGGGATCGTAAACGTAGCCGTCAGGACCGGAAAGTGTTACAACCTTGCCGCCCAGCTCGTTAACCTTCTTTACTGTACCCCATGCAACATTACCGAAGCCGGAGATAGCAAAGGTCTTGCCCTTGATAGTATCACCGAAGTGATCAAGCATATTGTTTGTGTAGTATACAGCGCCGTAGCCTGTAGCCTCGGGACGGATGAGGGAACCGCCGTAGGGGATACCCTTACCTGTCAGAACGCCTGTGAACTCGTTTCTGAGTCTCTTGTACTGACCGAACATATAACCGATCTCACGAGCGCCTACACCGAGGTCACCAGCGGGAACGTCCAGATCAGCGCCGATGTGACGGGAGAGCTCTGTCATGAAGCTCTGGCAGAAGCGCATAACCTCTGCATCGGACTTGCCCTGAGGATCGAAGTCAGAGCCGCCCTTGCCGCCGCCCATAGGCAGGGATGTGAGGGAGTTCTTGAATGTCTGCTCGAAGCCGAGGAACTTGATGATGCCGAGATATACGTTGGGAGCAAATCTGATACCGCCCTTGTAAGGACCGATAGCGGAGTTGAACTGTACACGGAAACCACGGTTTACATGGTGCTTGCCGTTGTCGTCAACCCAGGGAACACGGAACATGATCTGTCTCTCAGGCTCTACGATGCGCTCAAGAACGCCAGCCTCTACGAGGTCAGGTCTCTGCTCTACAACAGGCTCGATGCTCTCCAGAACCTCTGTAACGGTCTGGATGAACTCAGGCTCGCCTGCGTTTCTCTTCTCAACTCTTGCGAGGAGATCGATAAGGTACTGATTCTTTAATGCCATTGGTGTTGTCCTCCTGATGTTATCTGATTAAGTATGACGGGCTATACATTCTATTCCCGTCTGACCTTTTTTATTATACAACAATACTGTCGATTTTGCAAGTTTTTTCTGGCAATTTTTCATCCCAAAAAATATTTTTGTACAGTGTACACAGTTTAATTCAACCGCCGCAGATATATTTACCGCAGTTTTCACACAAATTCTGAGATTGTGAAATTTTCAACTTTCATTTCCGAGAAGTCTCAGGGCATTTTTGTATAGGATAAGCTCCCTCTCCTCATCGGTGAGTGGAATGGCGTTGAAACGCTCCAACTCCTCCTTTGCGGTCCACATAGGGAAATCCGTGCCGAAAAGCACCTTGTCCGCACCAAAATTGCGGATGATATCCGCTGCACGCTCAGGTGTCAGCATATACAATGAGCTGGAAAGATCGGTATATATACGTCCGTCGGTGAAAAGCTCATAAGCTTCCTCCCACTGTGACCAACCTGCAAAATGCGCACCGATTATCTTCATTTCAGGGAACATATCCGCTGCACGGCGAAGTCTTGCAGGGCCTGAGAAATCGTAACGGGTATCACCTGTGTGGAACAGCACAGGCAGAGAATATTTTACTGCCGCCTCATAAATTGGGTATGCCTTAGGCTCATCAATCTGAAACTTCTGAAAATCGGGGTGCAGCTTGATGCCCTTCAGACCAAGCTCCTTGCAGCGCTTTATCTCAGCATCAATATTCTCGTAATCGGGATGCATTGCCGCAAAGCCGATAAGCCTGTCGGGATGCGCCGCAACGCTCTCGGCAATGAAGTTGTTGATGCTCTCCACCTGATGAGGAACTGTCGCCACAGAATGCACAAGGCAGATATCCACGCCTGCCTCGTCGGAAAGCCGCAGCAGCATATCCAGAGTGCCGTCGCAGTCCATTGGAATGTCATAGAAATCCCCGATGCCTGCCGTTGCTTTTGCGGCTATCTTTTCGGGAAATATGTGTGCGTGTGCGTCGATTATCATTTGTTGCTCCTTTTGTTTGTATTTATATTATATCAGTAACCGAATACGAATGTCGCTGCAAGAGCCGCCCACTCCCTCAGCCATGAATTCATGAAATAAAGCGTGGATGTGCTGCCCGAATAGTGACCCGTCTCCCCGAGACCTGCCCGCTTTGCATAAAGGGACGCTCTGTACTGGTGATAGTCGCTGGTTACGACTGCCACATTACCGCCCAGTCCCTCACGCTCCATGATATCCAGCGAGAAAGCGAAATTCTCCGCAGTGGAGGTGGACTTATCCTCCTTGTATATGCGCTCCTCAGCAATTCCGTATTCCGTCATAAGACGGCGCATGGCTTCGGCTTCGGTTATATCCTCGCCCGGCCCCTGACCTCCTGCCACGATGCAGACAGCCTCGGGATGCTCCTGTAGCACTTTTGCAGCGTTATAGCAGCGTGAGCGCAGCAAAGAGCTAGGATTCTCCCCTCTTACACGGCAGCCAAGCACGATGACCACATCTACCCTGTCAAGCGGCTTGTACATATGAGTCGCCATGTTGACGGAAAAGAACGTCACCGCAAACAGGCAGACACAGGCAAGCGCTCCAACAGCTATCAGCGAGAGCTTGCCCCATAAGCGCTTCCACAGCCACTTTATGGCGCTGCCTATCTGCCGATAGAACAGCGTACAGAATGCAATACCCCCGAACAATATGATGCCTATCACCGAGCCAACGGAAAACCACAGGCATCCCCAAAGCATACAGATAACGCACGGGATGATGATAAGCAGCTGTATTATGGTTTTAATTATCTTTTTCATTTTCCTCAATTATTGTGTACATGAAAATAAAACAGCGCTGAGCATAAGCCCAGCGCCGTATGTATTATGCGTTCTTGCCAAGCTCGATTGCTGCGAGGTTCTTGTCGATAAGCTGAGCCTTTGCGGGGGGAATGATCTTCTCCAGTGCCTTGCGGATAACTTCATCGGATGCAATACCTGTCTCCTTGATGAGCTTTCCGATAAGGATGATGTTAGCCATACCCTTCAGGCCGCTCTCGTCCGCCATCTGAGTGGAGGGAACGTAGAAGCACTTGATATCGGTACGCTCACACTTCTGCTCGATGAGAGTGCTGTCGATGATAGCGATACCGCCGGGCTTAACATCATTGATGAACTTGTCATAGCTGGGACCGTTCATAACGATCAGCACATCAGGCTCGGTTACGAGAGGAGAGCCTACAGCGTCGTCACTGATGCAAACGGAACAGTTAGCTGTACCGCCACGCATCTCGGGACCGTAGGAAGGCAGCCAGGAAACTTCCTTGCTGTCCATAAGACCGAAGTAAGCAAGCATCTTACCTGCGAACAGGATACCCTGACCGCCAAAGCCTGCGAGGATTGTTTCTGTCATCATCTGATTGCGCCCTCCTTATAAACTCCGAGAGGATAGTAGGGGATCATGTTCTCCTTCAGCCATGCGATAGCTTCAACAGGCGACTTGCCCCAGTTTGTGGGACAGGTGGAGAGTACCTCGATGATGGAGAAGCCCTGCTTGTTCTTCTGGAACTCAAAACCCTTGCGGATAGCTGCCTTAGCCTTGCGGATGTTCGCAGGATCAGCAACGGTAACACGCTCAGCCAGAGCAACACCGCTCAGTGTGGAGAGCATCTCACACACTCTGATAGGGAAGCCCTCAACATTTGTGTTTCTGCCGTAGGGGGTTGTCTGTGTAACCTGACCGGGCAGTGTGGTAGGAGCCATCTGGCCGCCTGTCATGCCGTAGGTTGTGTTGTTTACGAAGATTACTGTGATGTTCTCGCCTCTTGTAGCTGCGTGAACGATCTCAGCAGTACCGATAGCAGCGAGGTCGCCGTCACCCTGATAGGTGAATACGAATGTATCGGGGTTTGCGCGCTTAACGCCTGTAGCAACTGCGGGAGCACGTCCGTGAGCAGCCTCGATCATATCGCAGGCGAAGTAGTCATAAGCCATTACAGAGCATCCAACGGGAGCAACACCGACGGTGTTTCCCTCGATACCCATTTCATCTATAACCTCGGCAACCAGACGGTGAATGATACCGTGGGTGCAGCCGGGGCAGTAATGCAGAGGCGCATCTGTAAGCGCATGAGGTTTCTTGAATTCAGGCATTACTCTGCTCCTTTCTGTGTCATTGCAACGATCTTTTCGAGTATCTCAGCGGGCTTAGGGATGATACCGCCTGTTCTGCCGAAGAACTCAACATTCTTCTTGCATTCCAGTGCGAGCTTAACATCCTCGATCATCTGACCCATGGACATCTCTACACAAAGCACGTCCTTAGCGTTAGCGCAGGCTGCCTTGATCTCCTTCTCAGGGAAGGGCCAGAGTGTGATGGGACGGAACAGGCCAGCCTTGATTCCCATCTTTCTTGCGGAATCAACAGCGGACTTTGCAATTCTTGCAGTGGAGCCGTATGCGGTGATAACGATATCTGCATCGTCGGTGAGATAAGACTCGGCCTCAGTGCAGGTAGCCTTGATCTCATCATATCTCTTGAAGCGCTCTACGATGCGGTCTTCAAGCTCATCGGGCTTGAGGTACAGGGAGTTGGAGATATTGTGCTTTCTCTCGTTCTTGTGACCTCTTGCAGCCCATTCCTTATCGGAGCCATCGCCGAAGGAGATCTCAACATCCTCGAAAGCAACAGGCTCCATCATCTGACCCAGCAGACCGTCTGCAAGGATCAGAGCGGGCATTCTGTACTTATCAGCGAGATCGAACGCCTTTGTTACTGTATCTGCCATCTCCTGAACACTGGAGGGAGCGAATACCAGCAGCTGGAAGTCACCGTGACCCAGTGCCTTTGTAGCCTGCCAGTAATCAGCCTGAGAGGGCTGGATGCCACCGAGACCGGGGCCGCCTCTCATAACGTTGATGATAACACAGGGCAGATCAGCACCTGCTATGTAGGAAACACCCTCGCTCTTCAGGGAGATTCCGGGAGAGGAGGAAGATGTCATGCAACGGATACCGGAGCTTGCACAGCCGTATACCATGTTGATAGCGGAAACCTCGGACTCAGCCTGCAGGAACACGCCGCCAACCTTGGGCATTCTCTTTGACATGTATGCGGAGATCTCGGTCTGAGGTGTGATAGGATAACCGAAGAAGCACTTACAGCCTGCTCTGATGGCAGCCTCTGCGAGAGCCTCGTTACCTTTCATAAGCTTTCTTTCCATTACTTGTCACCTCCGCTTATTGTAATTGCGCAGTCGGGACACATCATAGCGCAGAGTGCACAGCCGACGCAAGCGTCGTCATCAATGCAGACAGCGGTATGGTAGCCCTTTTTGTTCAGCTTTTCCTGCTGGATCTCGACGATCTTCTTGGGACAGGCGGTAACACACAGACCGCAGCCCTTGCAGACATCGAATGCAACATTCATTTTTGCCATAGTTCTGCTCCTTCTTTTGTATTTTTATTCTGTTTCCCAGAAAGGACGTACATAGACCTCTACGGGTCTTGTATCAGGAACATCAAGTCCCTTCATTGCGGCGGTGAATACCAGAGGCAAGCCCGCAGCGTCCGCAGAAGCTCTTGCATACTCCATAGAGCGCAGGATATCTTCCGCAGTGGTCTCCAGTCCGAGATTTGAGCTGTTTACGATGCCTGTTGCTTTCAGGTTGGAAACAAGCTCGATGTCACGCAGCAGCTCCAGCGTTTCCTCAGGAGTTGATGTGAGGAAACGGTAGCTGTTCACGACATACAGCATCTCGTAGCCGAAGTTCTTTAATATAGTGGAGTACTGACCCAGAGCGATAGCGCCTGCGTCGTCTCCGCCCACGTCTACTATAACCCTGTCATAGCTGCGCAGCAGAGCCGCCATGTCAAAGCCGAGTGACGGGATATCCAGATTTGTATTTGCATACTGCGGTGCTACAAGGTAGATACCCTTATTCTCAAACAGCGTACCGAAGTCTGCCGTGCGGAAATAGGGATTTACGATATCGAGGTCGATAACACAGACCTTCTCTCCCCTGTCGGCGTGATCCACCGCAAGGTTTACCGCAATATTCGTTTTGCCTGAGCCATAATGACCCGTGATTATGATTGCTTTGTTTTCTGACATATTTACCTATCAATAATAATAGCTGCTTCCTATCGCATCTGCAATGCTGATACCTGCTACAAGAAGCACGATAAACAGAACTGCTACGATACCTATAGCAATAAGCATCCAGATAAGTGAAGCTCTTGCCCAGTTCTTTCTGTCGATACGCTGTGTGTCACCGAATGCCCATACCAGCATGATAACGAGATAACCGATAAAGCCGATAACAGGTATGCAGCTTACAAGTCCGAGAATAAGGGAAGTGAGCATCCACTGACCTGTGGTCATAAAGTTGGGAGCGGGGGTATTGGGAGTATTATAGTTGTTGTATACGATAGGAGCGCCCTGAGGATACTGTGCTGTATTGGGGTTAGGCTGGGAATAACCTGCGGGCTGCTGATATCCGTTTACAGGAGTGGAAGCTGTTGTATTAGCATAACCCATTCCACCTGCTGTATGCACCTGCTGCTGAGGTGTAGCCATACCCATTGTGCCATCGCCATTAGGAAGCACATCACCGTTTGCGTATGTGGGAGCTACAGGCTTGGACAGATCAACGCTGTTAGCTGTGCCCTCGACCTCCATGCTTGCGCCACAGAGAGGACAGAATGTTCCGCCACCACTTACAAGAGAGCCACACTTATGACAAAATCTTTCCATAATAATACCTCACAAACTATGATTCCTGTCGTATCCATCTAATACGACTCATTTCTATACTTTTATATAATAGCACACAACAGCGGATTTGTCAACATTTTTTGCTTATCCGCTGTACAGCACCATATATTAGCAAAATAAACGCCCCGTATTTCAATACTGTTGCGCAAGTCGGTTAAATAATTGCTCCGATTCACGTCGGTGGCAAACGCAGTGGTTTGCGAAGCAAATCGCTTTTCCATAAGGAAAAACGCAAATCAAGCTTGCGCATGCGTATGCAAAGCATCCGCTGGGCGAACGAACAAAGTCGATTAAATAATTGCTCCGCAATTATTTAATCAACCATTGACTCATACCTGCACCGAGCAGCTCATTCGGGCGGTCTCTAAAGCCGAACTGACGATAAAAAGGCTCTCTACCAGTAGCGGACATGAGATATAGTGCTATCTTCTCGCCCTCCTCCAGTGTGGAGCGCATGAAATCCATCGTGCGGTGCATCAGCTGTGTTCCGATGCCCCTGTGCTGGTACTCGGGAATTACTATGACATCCGTAATAAAATTCGCATAGCCGCCATCAGACAGAACTCTTATCATGCCGATACATCTGCCGTTATCCCTTACACAGGTGATGTGATATGCATTGTTCAGAACATTCGAAGCTATCCTGTCGGACAGCACCATGAAATTCACCAGCCTGCGCATCTCCTTGTATTCCTCTAAAGAGGGTGCTTCGTCTATAAACTCAAGTGACAATATAATTACCTCCGTATACCTCAAAAAATCCGCCCCACGGGTGTGCCGTGTGACGGATCTTTGTTCGTTTTTATTCCTCGCCGTCTGCTTCGGGAGCGATGATAATATCCTCTGCGGACTCAGCGGGAGCTTCCTGTGCAGGCTCTTCTACATCAAGCATGATCTTGTTGCCGTCGAGATCCATTCTGCCTTCCATCAGGTCATAGAATGCAGGCCCGTCGATCTTCTCATGCTTGATGAGGTACTGAGCACACTTTTCAAGCAGATCACGATGCTCATTGAGAATGCTCTCTGCTCTCTCCATGCCCTCTTCTACGAATGCACGCACCTCGTCGTCGATCTGTGCGGCAATGTTCTCGGAATAGTTCCTGCCGTGGGAGTAATCCCTGCCGAGGAACACCTCATCGTTATCCTGACCGTACATGATGGTACCGAGCTTCTCTGAGAAGCCGTAGCGTGTCACCATATCCCTTGCAACGTTTGTTGCACGCTCGATATCGTTGGATGCGCCTGTGCAGATATCATCCAGCACGATCTTCTCTGCGGCACGTCCGCCCAGCAGCACAACGATCTGCTCCTTCATGCGTGTTCTGGAGACATGACGGTTGTCGTTCTCGGGAAGATGCATGGTGAAGCCGGCTGCCATACCTCTCGGAATGATGGATACATGATGTACCTTATCCTGAGTGGGACAGAACATTGTAACAACAGCGTGACCTGCCTCGTGATAAGCTGTGATGCGCTTATCCTCCTCATCAATCACTCTGGACTTCTTTTCGGGGCCTGCAACCACCTTGATAGTAGCCTCCTCGATATCCTTTCGTGTAACAGCCTTGCGGTTCTCTCTTGCAGCAAGCAGCGCAGCCTCGTTCACGAGGTTTTCAAGATCTGCACCTGTGAAGCCTGCTGTGGTGGCTGCAATGGTCTTGAGATCCACATCGGGGCCGATGTTCTTGTTTCTGGTGTGTACCTTCAGTATCTCCTCTCTGCCCTTGATGTCAGGGTAGTTTACGGTGATCTGTCGGTCGAAACGACCGGGACGCAGCAGCGCAGGGTCAAGGATATCACGACGGTTGGTAGCCGCCATTACGATGATGTTTTCGTTCTCTGTAAAGCCATCCATCTCAACGAGCAGCTGGTTCAGAGTCTGCTCACGCTCGTCATGACCGCCGCCGAGGCCTGCGCCTCTGCGTCTGCCGACAGCGTCGATCTCATCAATGAAGATAATAGAGGGAGTGTGCTTCTTCGCCTGATCGAACAGATCACGCACTCTGGATGCACCTACGCCGACGAACATCTCAACGAAATCAGAACCCGAGATTGAGAAGAAGGGAGCGCCCGCCTCGCCAGCAACAGCCTTGGCAAGCAGTGTCTTACCCGTTCCGGGAGGGCCTACGAGCAGCACGCCCTTGGGAACTCTCGCACCGATCTCACGGTACTTTCCGGGATTCTTCAGGAAGTCAACGATCTCAATAAGCTCCTGCTTTTCCTCATCAGCGCCCGCAACATCGTTGAAGGTCACCTTTTTGCCGCTCTGCTGACGGATGTTCGCCTTTGAGAAGTTGCTCATCTTGCCGCCGCCTGCGGAAGAACGCATGATAACTACAGTGAAGATTATCATGATGCCGATAAGCAGCAGATAAGGCAGGATGCTTGTGAGGAAGGTGTTATCAGCGATGGGGATATAATCCTCCACCAGCTTTACCTCGTTCACCTCATTATAGCGGACACGGTAGGTAGCAAGCTCGCCTGTTTCGGTGTAGCCTGTGTTGATATCGTTCAGGAAAATGTTCACATTGGGAACGCTGTATGTCCTGTACTCATCACCGTCGCCCTTGAGCTTGTACGCAAGGTCTCCACTGCCGAGATCAAGAATGTACTCGGTAACGTTCAGATTATCGAACTCTGAAATGACCTGAGAATAAGGAGTGGTCTTCTGACCTGTTCTGTCCGCCATATTCAGCACTGATACAAGACCGAATATCAGCAGAAAGATAACGAGAAAATAAATAATTATGCCCTTGAATTTGTTAGATTGCATTTAAACCGCCTTTCCATATACGGGAAATTACTTTGTTTATATTTTGCAGTAAGTAATAAAATATGTATACTTACGAATAAACCTCAGACTTCAGGATCCCCACATAAGGGAGATTTCTGAAACGCTCTGCATAATCGAGACCATATCCAACAACAAAATGATCCTCAATTGCAAAGCCTGTATAATCCGCAGTAAAGCCCTTCACGACACGTCTGGAGGGTTTGTCAAGCAGAGTAACGATCTTCAGCGATGCGGGATTGCTGCGCAGCATCTCGTTCTTCACTGTGTAGAGGGTTCTTGCGGTGTCGAGGATATCCTCAACCAGCACCACGTCTCTGCCCTCAATCTCAACATGAGCGCCGACGGAAAAGTTCACCTTGCCGCCGCTGACAGTACCGCTGCCATAGCTTGACGCACGGATGAAGTCGATCTCCAGCGGACACTCCATCGCACGGATAAGGTCAGCAAAGAACACCACGGAACCCTTCAGCACGCAGAGGAACAGGGGATTTCTGCCCTTATACTCCTCAGTGAGGATCTTTCCCATTTCAGCGACCTTTGCCTTTATCTCGTCCTCGGAAACAAGGATCTTTTCTATTTCGTTGGGAAGATACATATTTTTATGCCTCCTTTTCGTCAATACACTGACACAAATTAAATTATACCATATAACAAAACAAAATGCAAACGATTTAAGTGAATTTTATCTGAAAATTTTTCGGCTTATAGTGAAGAGAAGTTGGCGATTTCGTCAAATTCCAGTGAGGAGTGAGGAGTTGTGGTGTCGGCTAACGCCGACGGATTTCAAAACGGCTGCGCCGTAACGTGGCTCCAAACCGCTGTTTTAGCGCATTTCACATTTAGAGCATCACATTGAAATAAGCGGCGAAGACGCACCTTAACTCCTCACTCCTAACTCCTAACTGAATTTGAAACGCTCTGCGTTTCAAATTCCGATTTATCGGCTTGATTTTTGTATAAAAAAATTGTATAATATTTTTGGCTATCTCAAACGAAAGGAATATGGATATGTACAAGATTCTTATGGTCTGCCACGGCAATATCTGCCGCTCGCCGATGGCGGAATTCATACTGCGTGATATGCTGAAGAAGCGTGGCATACAGGGAGTAGAGGTCGCCTCTGCCGCCACCTCCACAGAGGAGCTTGGAAACGGTGTACATCGTGGCACCGTGCGTGTGCTGCATTCGCTCGGCATTGACTGCTCCTTCAAGCGTGCTAGGCAGATGACCCGCAGCGACTATGCCGAATACGATCTTCTCCTCGGTGCAGACAGCCGTAATATCATCAATATGAAGCGCATTGCAGGCGGTGATGACAAGAGCAAGATACAGCGTCTCCTCGACTTCTCCGACCATCCCCGTGACATTGCCGACCCCTGGTATACAGGCAATTTCGACGAAACACAGGCAGATGTGACAGAGGGCTGCGAGGCACTTATCACTTGGCTGTATGAGCAGGGTATCATCACATGAGGCTACTTGAAAAAACGCATCCGCTGACAGGATTGCTGTACCTGATCTCTGTGATGGGTGTGACTATATTCACTCGCAATCCGCTGCTGATAGGCATATCTCTGTTGGGTGCTGCTGTACTGCTGACACTCTGCGGCAAAGGAAAGCTGCTGCTCTGGAGCGTGCCTGCGGTGCTTATCTGTGCTGTCACAAATCCGATATTCTCCCATCGTGGAGAGACCGTTCTGTTTTTCGTGGGCGACCACTCTATCACCCTTGAAGCGCTGATATACGGTGCAATATTCGGTGGAATGCTGGCGGCTGTATGCGGCTGGAGCATCCTTGCCGCACGCTTCGTTACCTCCGACAAATACGTCTGGCTGTTCGGCAGGGTACTTCCCGTGAGCGGCCTGGTACTCAGCTGCACAATGCGTTTTGTGCCGCTGTTCATCCGCAGAACCGCAAGCTTTTCCGCTTCTCAGGGCGCTGAGAGCCTATCAGAGCGGCTTACAGCATTCTCTTCCTCACTTGGCTACAGCGCCGAGCAGGCTATGGTCTCCGCCGATTCCATGAAAGCACGGGGCTATGGCTGCACAAAACGAACCAGCTACTCCCGTTATGGCTTCGGCGCAAGGGAGGGACTGCAGCTGCTCATCGTGGCAGTACTAGCGGCTTCAGCTGCAACGCTTATGATATGCGGCACAGGCAGATTCGAATGCTATCCACGCCTGTCAGATATATCATCCTCACCCGCCGATATCGCTTTATATACAGCATACGGAATGCTATGCCTGCTGCCATCTTTTGCCGTGGTATGGGAGCAGCTTCGCAGAACGCTCGGATATTCCGCACTGAAGGAGCATTGATATGAACATTATCTCAGTTCGTGAGCTTTCTTTTGAATATCCTTCGGGAACAAGGGCGCTGAACGACATCAGCCTGGATATACCCGAGGGAGCTTTTGTGCTGCTCTGCGGCGCTTCGGGCTGCGGAAAAAGCACCCTACTGCGCCTGATGAAGCAGGGTCTTGCACCGGGAGGAAAGAAATCAGGCAAGGTGCTGTATAATGGCACTGAAATATGCGATATTCCACCCAAAACCGCAGCCGAGGATATCGGCTTTGTGATGCAGTCCCCCGAAAGTCAGATAGTGACGGACAAGGTGTGGCACGAGCTGGCATTCTCGCTTGAAAGCATTGGCGCAGAGCAGCAGGATATGCGCCGCCGTGTGGGAGAAATGGCTGCATACTTCGATCTGGAGAGCCGTCTTTCCGAGGACACCGCTGCGCTTTCTGGCGGACAGAAGCAGCTGCTGGCGCTGGCATCTGCCACTGCGGTGCATCCTAAGCTTTTGCTGCTGGACGAGCCGACCTCGCAGCTTGACCCGATATCTGCACGAAGCCTTATTGAAGCGATAACACGCCTGAACCGTGACCATGGTGTTACTGTTGTGATTGCAGAGCATCGTCTTGAGGAGCTGCTGTGCGTTTCTGACCGCATGATAGTAATGGATAACGGTAGTGTGATAGCAGACTGTCCTCCGCAGGATATCTGCAAGACACTGCCCACAGAACACCCGATGGCTGCGGCAATGCCTGTATCAGTGCGACTGTTCGCTATGGGTGGAGGCAATGAAAACGCTCCGCTTACCATCCGTGACGGAAGGAATAACGATATCTGCCGCAATATGATGGATAAGCTCTCCCCCGCTGCAAAAACCGCAAGCACCTCCGCCGAACCTGTCATCACCGCAAAAGAATTATGGGTCAGCTACAGAAAAGGCACTGATGTACTTTCAAGCGCTTCAGTAACAGTGTGCAAAGGAAATGTACTGGCGATCCTCGGCAGCAACGGCAACGGAAAGACCACGCTGCTAAAGTGCCTTTCAGGTGCGATAAAGCCTCTGGGTGGCAGAATAAAACGCCAAAAGGGAGTCTCTGTGGCGTATCTTCCGCAGGAGCCTTGCGAGCTTTTCACCTGCGACACAGTGCATGAGGAGCTTTCGGGAGAGAGTTCGGAGCTTGTCCCCGAACGCCTGTATGCTTCGCATCCGTATGATCTTTCGGGCGGTGAGCAGCAGCGACTGGCAATTGCAAAGCTGCTCAGAAAAAAGCCTGATGTACTGTTGCTGGACGAGCCTACAAAGGGCATGGACAGCCAGGCAAAAAACACACTTGCAAGACTTCTGAGAGAGCTTGCGGGCAACGGTATGGCTATAGTCCTCGTGACCCACGACACCGAGCTTGCTGCCGCCTGCGCAGACAACTGCGCAATGCTTTCGGGCGGTGAGATCGTAAGTGAAGGTCCGCCTGCGGAATTCTTCTCCGAAAACTACTTCTACACCACTGCCGCACGCCGACTGACACAGGGGATCCGTGACGGAATAGTGATGATATAAATAACGAAAAGGCGTTCAGGTAGCATTCTGAACGCCTTTATGATTTAGTAGATTTCAAATTCAGTTAGGAGTGAGGAGTTAGGAGTTAGGAGTGTATGTGCGGCTTCGCCGCTGATTTCAATGTGCTGATTGATTGTAAAGTGCGTTCAGACAGCGGTTTAGAGCAACGTT
>JAZSGG010000012.1:0-6157 GCA_045532595.1 Oscillospiraceae bacterium
GCCTTTGCAGCGCCTGTTGAGTTGGGAACGATGTTAGCAGCAGCAGCTCTTGCTCTTCTGAAGTCGCCCTTTCTGTGAAGTCGGGTCGTAGCCATGTCGTTCTGTGAGCCAAGGAGTTGTTCCTGAGTATTGTCTTCCTAAGACCGCTTGGCCTCCGACTTGCCTTTGCAGCACCGGTGGAGTTAGGAACGATGTTCTGCGCGCCAGCACGTGCACGGCGGAGGTCACCCTTTCTGTGAGGACCGTCAAGGATCATCTGGTCACCTGTGTAAGCGTGAACAGTTGTCATGATACCGCTCTGGATGGGTGCGTACTCGTTGAGAGCCTTAGCCATGGGAGCGAGGCAGTTTGTTGTGCAAGATGCAGCAGAGATGATCTGGTCAACAGCTGTAAGTGTTTCGTTGTTTGTACCGAAAACGATTGTCTTAAGATCGTTACCTGCGGGAGCAGAGATAACAACCTTCTTAGCACCTGCATCGATGTGAGCCTGTGCCTTATCCTTGGAGCAGTAGAAGCCTGTGCACTCGAGAACTACGTCAACGCCGATCTCGCCCCAGGGGAGCTCAGCAGCGTTAGCCTTAGCATAGATCTTCAGTGTCTTGCCGTCAACTGTGATTGTACCAGCCTCATCATCAGCGGATACGGTGTGGAGACCCTCACCCATCTTGCCGCAGTAGCCGCCCTGAGCGGTATCATACTTGAGCAGGTGAGCCAGCATAGAGGGCTTTGTCAGGTCGTTGATAGCTACTACATCGTAACCCTCAGCGCCGAACATCTGTCTGAACGCAAGGCGTCCGATACGGCCGAAACCATTAATTGCAACTTTAACTGCCATTGGAATATTCCTCCTGAATTTTCCGGACACGGGAGCGACCCGTTGTCCTAATATTATTGATATATATCATATCACAATTATTATACTAAAAAAATCGGATTTAATCAAGATGTTTGTCTAAAATTTATCATAAAACTTAGTAAAAATCTCGTGAAACTTTTTATGCACTTTTAACAAACGCCAATGAAATTAAATGTGCAATATACAAAAATTGTACACCACAAACTTAATCACAGCCTGATAAAATCCGCATCCTGCGCAGCATCTGCATTTTCATCCGAGATATACCTCTCCACTCTCATGTGGAGATCATATTTTTCACGCAGACGGATTATCTCACCCATCATAGGCGAGGCGTGGTGGATATCCAGTGCCTCCTGACCGCTCCAGCTGTCGATAAGCAACACAGTCTCCTCATCCTGCATGGGAAAGAAATACTCGTATCTGAGATTGCCCTCCTCATTACGGATGGAATCGACAATGCCGCTGCTAACAATTTCCTGTGCAAAGCTTCTTGCACTGCCGTTTTTGCCTGTGTAGTATATATTTACGGTTATCGCCATATTTACCCTTTCAGCTCATTATAACGCTTCACAAACCATATCGAATTCCTGTCGGACACCTCAAACGCTCTGCCGTTGAGATACTCAAGGCTGCCTGCATCGGTGGTGAATTCAAACGTCAGCTTATAGGAATACAACGCCTGTCCGTTATAGCCGTACTGCTTGTTCACCTTGTTGCTGCCGTACTTTCCGTCGCCCAGCAGCGGGTGACCGATATGGGCAAAATGCGCCCTTATCTGATGCGTTCTGCCTGTAAGCAGATCCACCTCCACAAGGCTCTGCGTACCGATGCTGTCCAGCACACGGTATTTTGTCTTAATGGTGCGGTTTTCAGGGGTCTTTCTGTCAGACACCACTACCCTGTTCTCCTCAGCAAGCTTATGCAGATACGCCGTAAGCGTAGCGGAGGTCTTTTCGGGTCTGCCCTGCACCACGCACAGATACAGCTTGACAAGCTCCCTGTCACGGATCTTCTGATTAAGCACACGCAGGCTCTCGGCGTTCTTTGCTGCGATAACGATGCCGCCTGTGTTACGGTCTATGCGGTTACACAGTGCAGGTGCAAAGCTCTGCTCCTCCTCGGGAATATATTCGCCCTTCTTCCAGAGATAGCACTTTATGCGGTTTATCAGGGTATCGGATGTGTTGTCGTTATCCTCATGCACCACCATACCCACAGGCTTATCCACCAGCAGGATGTTTTCATCCTCAAATATGATATCCAGCTCAGACGGCACTGTGCGGAAATCACTTTCCTTCTCGCCACCCTTTGAAAGAAGCTCATCACTGAGGTAAAAACGGAACACATCACCCTCGCTGAGCTTTACGTTAGGCTCAGCCTTTGCGCCGTTCAGCTTTATTCGCTTTTTACGCATCAGCTTACATATCAGCGGCAGCGTAAGATTAGGATACGCCTTTGAAAGAAAGCGATCCGCACGCTGACCCGCATCGTTTTTGGTTATAGTAATTTCAGTCATATAGCACACCTTTCAGATGTATTATTCCAAATAGAAGTATATCACATAAGCTGCATTTTTGCAACAGCTTGTGTGATATCAACAAAAAAGCGCACCCCGAAAGGTACGCTTTATTATCAGAATGATCCGCTGTTTAGCGCATATATTCACGCCAGTCAAGGTCGCCACGCTCCAATGCATGGATAAGCGCCTCAGAAGTCGCAATATTGGTCGCCACAGGGATGTTATGTACATCGCACAGACGCAGGATATTGTTATCGTTAGGCTCATTTGCTTTTGCGTGCATAGGATCACGGAAGAAGATGAGCAGATCTATCTCATTGCAGGAGATGCTGGAAGCCAGCTGCTGATCGCCGCCCTGGGAGCCGCTCATAAATCTCTGGATATGCAAACCTGTAGCCTCAGCAACAAGCTTGCCTGTTGTACCTGTAGCGCAGATATTATGTCTGCTCAGGATGCCGCAATAAGCGATGCAGAACTGAACCATCAGTTCCTTCTTTGAGTCATGTGCGATAAGTGCGATATTCATACGGAGTATCCTCCTAAAAATGTTAGTTGATGTTGATAGTCAGCGGAACGTCCTCGCCCACGATTCTTCTAGCGATAGCTGCATAAGCCTTAGCGCCGCCGCAGTTGGGAGGCAGAGGCTCACCCTTTGCACCGCAGATCTTGATGTTCATATCCTCAGGAACAACGCCGATAAGCGGAATACCTACGTTATCCATTACCTCATCCAGGTCATAGAGGATCTCCTCATCCTTGAAGTTAGGACTTACCTTGTTGATGACAAGACGCTGATTTGTACAGTTCTTGACATACAAGAAGTCAGACAGGATAGCACCGTCACGAACGCAGACGGTATCAGGTGTGGTTACCATCAGGATAAGCTCCGCAGCCTTGATAACGCTGAAGACGGAGGAACCGATACCTGCGGTATCCATGATTATGTAATCGAAGTGCTTGCGCATCTCCTCACATACTTCCATGATCTTCTCGGGATTGATCTCGATAAACGGGTTGCGGGTAGCGCAGACAAGATACAGGTTGTCAACACGGTCTACCTTAGTGGTTGCTGTAAGAATATCGATCTTGCCTTCCAGATACTCACCGATATCATGCTTCACCTTATCCTTGATACCAAGCATGATATCCTGACATCTCAGACCGAAGTCCAGCTCAACTACCAGAGTCTTTTTACCAAGCGCAGCAAGTGCGGTAGCAACGTTAGCCGATGTTGTAGACTTACCTGTGCCGCCCTTACCTGCGGTTACTGCAATAATCTGTGACATATTTTTCCCCTCTCTGCATGAAAAGCCAGTGTAATCAACAGACATAGCTTTCAATATAATATGTTAATTATATTCTATCACAAAATCCTTTATATGAAAAGGTCTTTTTGCAAACATTTTAAATTTTTGTGAAAACTCAGTAATAATACGCAAACTTTATTGTACACTTTCAACAAATGACATTCATCAAAAGCTGGCATTACAAAGGAAGGACTGCATATCCATCCTCATCGTAAACAGGGTTGAACTCCCTTGTAACATACGCTGAGATGATATTTGCCGCCACATGACGGCTATATTCTCCCTCGTCCATAAGCACGCCGAAAGCTATCTCAGGATCATCTGCAGGATAAAAGCCTACGATCGCCGAGTTATATATGGTAGTAGTCTTCTGGGGAGTACCTGTTTTGGTTGCGACCATCGAGGCATCAATGCCCTTGTACTCGTAAGTGTTCACATATCTTCCCTCGCACACAAAGAACGCCGACTCAGATACCAGCTTCATGCCGTCCACAACTGTCTCGAAAACACTTTCGTATTCCGACATATCCTCAACCACCTCAGGCTCTGTCTTATAGATAAGCTCGCTGTAATCGTAGTTATACACAGAATCTATAATGTGAGGTCTGTAGCGCACTCCACGGTTAGCGATGGTCATAGCCTGCACCGCCATGTGCAGGGGAGTAAGCAGCGTCTCGGACTGACCGATACCCGCCTGAATAACGTCGCCCTCATTCCATGTGAGACCCAGCTGCTCATACAGCGGCTTAGAAGTCATCTGTCCATTCTCCATGGCAAGCTCAAAGCCGAGATCTGTTCCCACGCCAAAACGTGATGCCCACCACGAAAGCCTGTCTATCCCCAGCAGACGTGCGGTCTCATAATAGAAGATATTGCAGGAATGGCGCAGTGCAAGCTCCACATCCAGCGAGCCATGACCGCTCCAGTTCCAGCAGTGCGGCGTGTAACCCGTATAGTAAGTATATGTTCCGCTGCAATAAATGGTGTCGTCTGCATCAACTATACCCTCAGCAAGTGCTGCTGTAGAGGTTATGGTCTTGAAGGTTGAGCCGGGTCTGTAAACGCCATTAAGCGCTCTGTTGAAGATAGGCTGCTGATCTGCTGTAAGCACCTTTTCATAGTCCTCCAGCAGCTCGTTGATGTCATATCCCGGGTTGCTTACCATTGCAAGCACACCGCCTGTCTTGACATCAAGGACTACCGCCGCACCACTCTGGCAGTTCTTTCCACGGTCATCCTGTGTATAATGCGGAGAATGCAGAAAATCAATATGATACTGCACGATATCCTGCACCATCTTCTGATATTCGCTGTCTAAAGTAAGTTTTACACTGTTACCTGCGATGGGATCCAGTGTGACCTCATCGGAAAGCTCTATGCCATTCGCACTTCTTGTTATCGTTCTGATACCACGCTCGCCCCTGAGTGTTTCCTCAAGGGAAAGCTCTACGCCTGAAAGGCCGATGATATCGTTCATGGTGTAGCCCGAATCCTTCAGAGCCTCATATTCATCGGCAGAGATAGCGCCGACAGTGCCTCGCAGATGCGGAGCGACAGTGCCGTTAAGATAAAGTCTGCTCCAGCCTTCGGTGATATCCACGCCGGGAAGCAGGGAGCTGAGCTCCTTCAGCTCCATCACAGTCTCTTCGCTGACGCCTGAAGCCAGCACGAACTGGTTCTGCTGAGAAAAGTCCTTCAGCTGCATCTCGTAGCGCACGCCTGCGATATAGCGGCGCATCTGCTCGTCATATTTATCGGATATCTCAAACGCCTTGTACAACTCATGCATGCAGTTGTCAACGGTGGCATATACACCGAGATTCATCTCCGAACGCAGTGTATCCACCTGCTTCTCCTTGCCTGCAAGAAAAGAATACGGCGCAGTCTTTGTTATGGGGAGAGAATCGTTCCACTCCTCGCCATTCTCCAGCAACACGGAAAGCACACGATATATTATCTCATTCTCAGTGCCTTTGATGAGCGAAGCACGCTGAAAATTAACGCTGTAGCTCAGCTCATTCGTGTTGAGCACGATGCCGTTGCAATCGGCTATCTTACCTCGTGCCGCCTCGATAGGCTGCTCTGCAGTATAGGTACTCCGTGTCATGGCGAGATATTTCTCACCGTCTGCTATCTGTATCTGAAGCAGCCTGAGTCCGCATATAAACGAAGCCACAACGACTATCGCAACAAGCACCGCAAAACGGATGAATGCAGATATCTTAGCCATTTTTTCCTCCATTGGAATGATAATAAAAACGTATCGGTAAATCGGAATTTGACGAGCGAAAGCTCGTCAAATTCAATGAGGAATTAGGAATGAGGAATGAGGAATTTCGGTGTCCCCTTCGGCGACGAATCAAAATGCGGCTACGCCGCAATACCGTGCGGCGTTACGGCGCAGCCGTTTTAAAATCTGTCGGCGTTAGCCTGTTTGGGCGTTCGTTCGCAGAACGAACGTAGCGTTGACGG
>JAZSGG010000042.1:0-18114 GCA_045532595.1 Oscillospiraceae bacterium
CGTGAAGCATTTACAATGGAAGCAGGCTTTGCATCCAAAGCATAGCTTGTAATATACAAAAGAAAGGACTGATCAAAATGAAGGAGAAAAAAGAAAGCAAGGTCCGCATATTTGCCAACAACTTCTATGCTGTCAAAACAGTGTGGAGCATAAGTAAGAGCCGTATCATCCACATAATGATAGACAATATCACAGGCTATGCGGAGTGGATATTTATGGCGATATTCTTCCTGCGCTATGTTATCGGTGCGATAGAAAGAGAGGCTCCGTTTGAGGAGATAATGCTGTTTATAGGAATATGCTTTGTGGTATGCTGTGCCTTTGCGATATATTGGAGCTATCTCAAAGCAACCGTCGTTCCGTATACGGATAACAAGATATATCGCACTCTTTATAAAAGACTTTACGGCAAGGCAAGAAATGTTGAGCTCCGCTGTTTTGAAGATGCGGATTTCTACAACAAATATACAATGGCATTGGAAAATTCAGCAAGTAAAATGACCGCCTCTGTTGAGTTGCTTTTTGATATCCTGTTCGGTGCTGTTGCGGCGTTGGCGGCGTTCTGGTCGATGTTTACTATCGACCCGTGGTCGGTGCTGTTCGTAATTTCGCCCATTATCGGAAACTTCGTTTTCGGACGTCTTATGAACAAGATATGGGGCGGACGTTATGTCGATACCGTCAAGAACAATCGTATCTCAGAGTATGTGAATCGTGTAATGCACCTCGCTGAATACGCAAAGGAGATACGCTACTCCAGCATTCACGAGCTTATGATGAGCCGCTACAACAAGGCGATGGACGGCAATGTAAAAGTCGCTGACAAGTACGCGAAGAAAGCCATCGTCTACAACTGGGCGCAGAATGTAACCACATTCGCCCTTGTTTTCGAGGGAATAATGATATACTCCGCATACCGCACCATCGTTTCGCAGACTATGGATCTTGCGGAGCTTGCAATTATGTTCTCGGCTATGAATACATCCTCGTGGATGCTGTTCTGTATGTTCAATAACATCACTGAGGCTATGAAGAACGGTCAGTTCCTTGAATATTTCCGCACCTTTATGGAATACGAGGAAAAGATTCCCGAAGATCAGGACGGCATTGTTCCTGAAAAGATACGCTCCATCGAGTTCAGAAATGTCTGCTTTGAGTACAAGGAAAACGAGCCTGTTATCAATAATCTTTCCTTTAAGATCGTGGGCGATAAGGTCTGCGCTCTGGTAGGACATAACGGCGCAGGTAAGTCAACTATCATCAAGCTCCTTTTCAGACTATACGACCCCACAAGCGGTGAAATTCTCGTGAACGGAATCAACATCAAGGAGTACAATCTGAAAGCCTACCGTAAGCAGTTCTCCGCTGCATTTCAGGATTACAAGGTTATGGCGATGTCGGTGAGGGACAACGTGCTTATGGGCGAGAGCTTTGACAGTCCCGATGGAACAGCCGAGCGTGCGCTCCGTTGTGCGGGAGTGTGGGACAAGGTAAGCTCCCTCACGAATGGAATGAACACCATCATGACAAAGGAATTCGACAATGACGGAGCAGTGCTTTCGGGTGGCGAACAGCAGAAGATTGTCGTAGCCCGTGCCTTTGCACAGCAGGCTTCAGTAAAGGTATTTGACGAGCCGTCATCTGCTCTTGACCCCATCGCAGAGTATGACCTGTACAAGGGAATTATGGACGAGAGCAAGGGACACATCACGCTGTTTATTTCTCACCGTCTGTCCTCTGTAAAGGATGCAGATGAGGTGTTTATGCTTGAAAACGGTACTGTTATCGAGCAGGGCACTCACCGTCAGCTTATGGATATGGGCGGGAAATACTGCGAGATGTTCACAAAACAGGCACAAAATTATCTTGCGGACGAAACTTACAGAGAGGGGGTTACAGCATGAAAAAGTTCAAGAAATTGTTAGCCGATAACCTCTGGCTGTTTAAGATATGCTACAAAGCCGCTCCTGCGTACATGGTGTGCTACATAATCGAGGCAATACGAAACGAGCTTGTAGTGTTCCTAGAATTTACATTAGCACTTAACTTTGTTTTAGAGTGCGCCGAGTTCGGCAGACCGTTTGAGGTAGCCGCTACATTCCTTTTGGCGCTTCTCGCATTTGTAGTCTTAGGCTTGCTTTTCAATGCTTTCCTCTATCAGAAATTACAGCAGAAAGCACAGCCGAAGATAAAACAGGCTATCAAGGAAATGATGTTCAACAAGGCAAAGGAAATTGACCTTGAATGCTACGATAATCCCGAATTCTACAATGATTATGTGCTGTCGGTTTCCGAGGTGGACAATCAGATAGGACGAATCTTCACGCTTATCACAAACCTCTGCACGGGACTTGTTTCCATTGTGCTTTCGGGTGCATTCTTTATCGGCACTGACCCTATTTCGTTCATCTTTATTGCGGTATCCTTTGCGGCATCGCTGTGGTCGGGTAAGGCTCTCAACAAGCTGAATTTCAGAATACGCACCGAGAAAAATCCCCACGAAAGAAAGCTCGGATATGTAAACCGCGTGTTCTATCTTAACGACTACGCAAAGGAAGTGCGCCTCAACACCGAGGCCTCCGACGAGCTTCTGAAAGACTTTGACGAGACTAACGACAAGGTGCTGGACATCGACAAGAAGAACGCAGGAAAGCGCTTCGGCTTGCAGCTGCTCAAGGATTATATCTGCAACGGCTTTCTTATTGATGTGGTGTATATGGTGTACCTCGTGTTCTGTGCGGCGGTGCTTCACAGGATCTCGTACAGTAATGTTGCGGTAATGCGTGGTACGGCTAACCGAATGAAGAACCGTATGCGGCAGTTCTCGGACGTGTTCCCGAAGATGGAGGAGATAAGCTTGTATGTTCAGAAAATGAAGAATTTTCTTGACATCGAGCCGAAGATCGTCAGTGCTGACAAAAAACCGCTCCCAGAAAAGCCTACGGAGATCGAGCTTCGTAATGTGTCCTTTGGCTACAACGAAAAGGACGGATATATTCTCAATAATATCAGTATGAAAATAAACCCGTACAGCAAGATCGCTATTGTAGGCTACAACGGTGCGGGCAAGACCACGCTCATCAAGCTGATAATGCGTCTGTACGACCCGAATGAGGGCGAGATACTTCTTGACGGGGTGAATATAAAGGAATATGATGTGGAGGAATACCGCCGTAAGATAGGCACTGTATTCCAGGACTTCAAGATCTTTGCCGCAACGGTAAAGGAGAATGTACTGCTTGATTTTGCGGAAAACGGCAAGGATGAAGATGTGCTTAACGCTATCGGAAAGAGTGGCTTTGCTGAACGTCTTGAAACGCTTTCCGATGGACTTCAAACCAATCTCACCACCGAGTTTGAGGAAAACGGCGTGAACCTCTCGGGCGGCGAGGGACAGAAACTTGCAGTTGCCCGTGTATTCTATAAGGACGCAAATCTCATTATCCTCGATGAGCCAAGCTCCGCACTCGACCCGATTGCCGAGTACCACCTCAATCACTCGATGCTGACGGCGGCGGAGCACAAGTCGGTCGTGTTCATCTCCCACAGACTCTCAACGACACGAATTGCCGATCGTATCTATATGCTTGAAAAAGGCAGGATCATCGAGGAAGGCAGCCACGCAGAACTGCTCGAACGAAAGGGCAAATACGCTGAAATGTGGCGTGTTCAGGCGGGACAGTATTTGTGTGGATAAAAAACAAACGATTTAAAACACTTGATTTATTTGCTTGAATATGTTAGAATAAAGAAAACAGAACAATGGGAGGAAATATGAAGAAAGAAAAAAAGCCATCCTCTCTGTCTAACGTACTGTATATGCTGAAGATATTATGGCACGGCAGTAAAGGCTATGTCATCTACACGTTCATAAAGGAATTCAATGAGAACGTATTCTGGACGATATTTTCAGTATACCTGACAGAGTGGATATATGTTGCAATTGAAAACAAAACACCTTTTACGGCGCTTGCTTCATTTGTGGGTGCAATGTGCATCGGACATATCTGTATACATATCACGGCGGCGATACATCAGCTTTGCGAAAAGCAGTTCCTGCCGAAGATGTATCAGGATTTCTACAAGCGTGTGATACGAAAGTCTATATCAATGGAGTTTGCAGAGTTCGAGCGCCCTGATTTCTACGATAAGTACACCCGTGCGCTGAACGAATGCCAGTGGAGGGGAAACAATATCCTCTATTTCTCCGCATATCTCGTTGCAGGTATTGCATCGGTAATTGCGGCGACTATCATCGTTGCGAATGTCGATCCATGGCTGCTACTGTTCATCGTGCCTATGGTGGCAGTTTCGATGTTCTTCGGAAAGAAGGAGGGAGATCTCTACTACTCCCTCGATATGTCAAACACCCGTGACGGACGTATCGGCAGCTATGCAAAGCGTGTGTTCTATGAAAAGAAATATGCATCTGAACTGCGATTGTTCGGCATAGGCAGGCTGCTGCTCAAGCGTCACGAAAAGGCGTATGAGGAGATGGAGGAGCGCACCCGTCAGATACGCAGAAAGCTGTGCGTTATCGAGCCGCTGAAATGGATATTATACAACATTCTCTCAACGATACTGCCGTATCTGTACATAGCGTTCGTGCTGAATGATGGCGAAGTTCAGACCGCTGCTTATGTTGCGATGATTCCTGCACTTTCTACTCTTTCGTGGAGGACATCCGATGCAGTGGAGCTTATCGTTTCCCTTGCAAAGGAGAGTGCATTCGTCACTAACCTGCGTGAGTTCCTTTCCTACGAGCCTAAGACGAACGCAGATGAGCTTATCAGGGCGAAGGACCTTTCCGATATCGAGATAAAGGATATGAGCTTCACTTACGAGGGCGCAGACAAGCCCACGCTGCATGATGTGAATATCAGCATCAGAAAGGGCGAGAAGATCGCTATCGTAGGTCACAACGGCGCAGGCAAGACAACGCTCGTCAAGCTGATAATGGGACTTTATGACCCCACAGAGGGCGCAATTACTATCAGCGGCAAGGATATCGCAAAGTATGAGCCGAAGTCGCTGCACCGCCGTTTCGGTACGGTGTTCCAGGATCTGCAGGTGTTTGCTCTGCCGCTGTCACATAACGTTCTTATGCGCAGACCGAAGAATGACGAGGAACGCAGGCTGGTCGAGGATTCTCTCAGAAAGGCACAGTTCGGCGACAAGCTTGACAGCCTTGAAAACGGCATCGATACGATGGTCACAAAGGAGTTTGACGAGAACGGCATGGGACTTTCAGGCGGCGAGGCACAGAAGATCGCCATTGCGCGAGTTTTCGCACGCAAGCCCGATATCGTGATACTGGATGAGCCCAGTTCCGCGCTCGATCCTATTGCGGAGTACAATATGTACAAGAATATGCTGACAGCAACCGACGGCGAGACAGTGATATTCATCTCCCACCGCCTTTCAGCTACCCGTGACGCAGACCGCATCTATATGTTTGAACATGGTACGGTCATTGAGCAGGGAAGTCATGCTGAGCTTATGGAGCTGAACGGAAAATATGCAGAGATGTGGAAGCTTCAGGCGCAGAATTACCTTGCAGAGGAGGTGACGGCATGAGCGTAAAGAACGAAAAGAAAAAAGACAAGATAAAGATGACGAGGCTTATTTCGAACGTTCTCTATATCGTGAAATACGCCTTCCGTCACGATTACAGACTGCCGCTTGCCTCTATTACGAGCTATACGGTATTCATGGGAGTCGGCGCATTCATCGATACCTTCATGCTGATGGAGATAATCAATATCTTCACCACTACGGCTGATATCATGAGCGTAGTAAAAGTTCTTGCGGTAATGTTAGTGCTGTATGTTATCCGTATGGTGATATTCCGCGTGCTTGAAAACTATTTCTGGACAAAGATGATAGGGTTTGAGGGCAAGATACAGCGTGAGCTTATGGAAAAGGCGCAGAAGATGGATCTGCGGTGTTATGATATCCCTGAGTATTATGACGATTTCGTTATTGCAGCATCGCAGTCCGAGGAGATGTGCAAGAAAGCAATTATGAGTGTTGCGAGTATTATCTCTCAGATCGTGGCGATGCTTATTGCGGGAACGATGATAATCACAGTAAATCCCGTTGTTGCTATATTCCCTGTGATAGGTTTCATCGTGAACATCATAACCCGTTTCATCATCACAAAGCTTGAATACGAATACAATCTCGAAAAACAGCGTATCGGTAGAAAGGCAGACTACTCAAAGCGTGTATTCTATCAGCCCGAATACGCAAAGGAGATAAAGCTCACGGGCATTGAAGAAGCGCTGATGGAGCAGTATGACGAGGCTATTGCAGAGGAGCGTAAAATGGCACTCGGCTATAGCTTGAAGATACTGGCGCCGACTCTCATCAACTGGATAACCGTGTTTACAGTGTGCCAGTTCTATGCGGTTCCTGTGTACCTTGCGTATCTTGCCATCGAGAAAAGGACTATTCAGCTCGGTGAGGTCGCTTCACTCAAAAATGCGACAAACGGCATCAAAAGTCATCTCGATCAGATGAATTATGCACTGGTGGATTTTCAGAATGTCGGACAGTACGCAGAGAAATTCCGCCGCTTTATGGAATATGAGATAAACATCGAGGGCTGTGAGGGAGAGGTGCCTGTTCCCGAGGACGACTGCACGCTTGAGCTCAGAAATGTAAGCTTCAGATATAAGGATACCGAAAAGTATGTGCTGAAAAACGTGAGCATGACCATACGTAAGGGTGAGAAGCTTGCCCTTGTAGGTGAAAACGGCGCAGGCAAATCGACTCTCATAAAGCTTATCATGCGTCTTTATGATGTGACAGAGGGCGAGATACTGTTTGGCGGCGTGGATATCCGTAAGCTTAATACAAAAGCATATCGTGAGAAGATCGGCGCTGTGTTCCAGGATTTCCAGATCTATGGTGCAACTCTCGCAGAGAACGTTAAGACGGATTTCGTTACGGAGGATGACAGCGGCAGGATCGTTGACGCTCTTAAAAGAGCGGATTTTGGCGGCAAGCTGAAAGCGCTCGAAAAGGGCATCAATACCGAGCTGACAAAGGAGTTTTCCGAGGAGGGAACGATGCTCTCGGGCGGCGAGGGACAGAAGGCAGCTATTGCGAGGATGTTCATGCGTGATATGCCTATTGCAATTCTGGATGAGCCAAGCTCGGCGCTTGATCCTATCGCTGAATATCGCCTTAACAAAAGTATGCTGGATAATGCGGAAAATCAGGCTGTTATCCTTATCTCGCATCGTCTTTCCACCACTAAGGACGCAGATCGCATAATCCTGCTTGAAAACGGCAGCATCGCAGAAAGTGGAACTCACAACGAGCTACTTGCAAACAGCGGTACTTATGCAGAAATGTGGAACGTTCAGGCGGAGAAATACTGTGCTTCTATTTATGCATAAAAAAAGACCACTTGCTTACGGCAGGTGGTCTTTTTACATCCTTGTTTCGTAGAAATGTAACTCACGTAACGGCTCTGTTGTGACGATGAGAAATCGCATAACAGAGCCGTCTTTGATTATGAGTGTTTCTACAAAATCGTTCGTAATACGTAGTCCGTAAACCTATGTGTGACCAAAGTGTGACCATGGGGTGACCAGTGGCATTGTATCTTATATACTGATTTTCCCCTTAAATCATACTTGATTTAAGGGGAATACAGAATGTTTAAGGTAATCATTTTAATTCTTGTTCCAGCTTGTCAAATTCCTCTGTGCTGAAAAATTCTGAAAGCGTGATATTAAAGCCATCGCATATTTTCTTGATTGTAACAATGCCAGGGTTTGTGCTTTCGCCGTTGAGTATGCTTTTGATAGTCGATTGTGATACGCCCGAAGCATACGAAAGTCCGTTTGGCGTGATGTTGTGCTGTTCGCACAGCTCACGAATACGCTTTGCAGTTGTTTCATAAACGCCCATACCGACCACCTCCATTTTTGCTTAAATCTAGTTTATCTAAAAATAAGCAAAAAGATTAGTGATATATCACTAAAATGTGTTATAATAGTGAAAAATCACTAATCTGGAGGTTTATTATGACAGACAAATCAAAAGTAGCCTGTTTCAGTGGACACAGAAAGCTTCCACAGAACTGCGAACAGCTTGCCGCTGACCTTGAATCCGCTATTGTGTCGCTTATTGAGCGTGGCGTGATATTCTTCGGCGCAGGCGGTGCATTGGGCTTTGATATGCTCGCAGAGGAAACGGTGCTGCGGCTGAAAGAACGATATCCGCAGATAAAGCTGGTGCTTGTGTTGCCGTGTCCACCTGAGCAGCAGACGCTGAAATGGAGTATCGTGCAGAAACAGAGATATTATGATATTCTCGCAAAAGCTGACAAGGTCCGTGTGCTGTCTGACCGCTACACAAGCACCTGCATGCTTGATAGAAACAGGCACATGGTTGATTGCAGCGGGTACCTGATATGCTATCTGAGGGAGAATAAAGGCGGGACTGCTTATACAGTAAGATATGCAGAGAGCATTTGGAGAGAGATTGTTATGATATAAGATGAATTTGCTGTATACGCTAAATTGTCCCATTTAATACATGACAAACACAGAACGGTGTGATATAATGTATATGTAGAGCTAATTTCAATTTGGAGGTAATCACTATGCCCGATGATAGAATGAGCAAGCAACCTGCGATCGTCAATGCCGACAGAAGCGTCCGCACATTACGTCGCATTCCGCTTACTGACAGGACCTTTCCTGAGGACTGGCTTCAGGAGATACTTGAAAGCTCGCCACAGCTGCTGCCAACCAAAGAGATCAGCGGTATATATTCGCAGCTTACCTGTATTTCAAGAGAGGTAAGTGTGCCGAGCGGATATATTGATAATCTGTACATAAGTGCTCAGGGTTATATCGTCCTTGTGGAAACAAAACTGTGGAGAAATCCCGAAGCGATGCGTTCTGTTGTGGCACAGATAATCGACTACGCAAAGGATATCAGCAAGTGGGATTATGAAAAGCTAGACAATGTGTATAGAAGCTACCATAATACGGAAAAGAGCATTTATACCGTCCTTTCTGAAAAAGGATATACCGATGAGGACGAGAACGACTTCATCGATATTGTGACCAGAAATCTCATGAGTGCACGTTTTCTGCTTATGATAGCAGGCGACGGAATACGGGAAAGCACAGAAAGTATGGCGGAATTCCTGAGTCGCAATGCAGGTATGTCGTTCGATCTTGCACTGTGCGAGCTGGAGGTGTATGACCTCGGAAACGGTGAGCATCTTGTTGTGCCTCAGCTTACGACCAAAACAAAGATCATCGAACGTACAATCTTCAGAGTAGATGAGAAGAGCTACATCGAAGAACCTATGGTCAGTACGGTCGTTCCTGAGCGTGTGCGGAAAGCCAGACTGAATGATAAGTTCGAATGGGCAAAGGTCACGCCGCTGAAGGATGTGACCCAGGAAGATATCGTTGACTTTATTTCCGCAATGGAGGATATTGGCTATACCTGCCGTGTGGGTACGACGGATATCAGCCTTGATCTTTATATAAACAACACACGAATGCGATGCCTCATGCTTTTCGGAACAGGTACAAGCGGAGCAGTACAGCCATCGTCTTATTACGAATATCTCGATGAACGCAACTACTCCCGTGCTCCTGCCAATGAACTGCTGGAAGAACTGCGATCCTGCCTTTCTGCAGAGCAGAAGAACGATGCATACGAACGTCCGAACGGCTACTATTTCATTGACATGAAAACATTTGTTGAGAAAAAAGATGTGATTCTTTCTGCTTTTGAAAGGTTTAAGGCGAATTTCTGACAAGTGTATATTGGATAGATTTGAATATATACATAACGGCTCTGTTATGCGGTTTCATTACCGCAACAGAGCCGTTTGTTTTATGACTTGTAATCAATATCTTATCTCAAAATAATCCAGCAGCTCCTTGAACGCGTCCTGTGCAAGCTCGCAGGTGCTAGTGAGATAACCATGACAATCGTTCCATTTTTTCAGACCATTATAGTACAGGAGCTTGATACTCTCGTCTATGATAAACGGCACGATATCGTAACGCAGGCACTCTTTGAACATGATAAGCCTGCCGACACGGCCGTTTCCGTCCTGAAAAGGGTGTATTTTCTCAAAACGGGCATGGAAATCCAGTATATCGGAAAGTGTCTTGTCAGATTTGTTCTCGTATTCTGATATAAGAGCAGCCATGTGCTTGTGTACATCACGGGGAGCTGTCGTTTCCTCGCCACCCACCTCGTTAGGCTGCTTCTTGTACTCTCCAACTGCAAACCAACTTTTTCGGCTGTCTGATGTTCCTGATTTCAGAGTGCGGTGAATCTCCTTGATATAAGCTTCGGAGAGGATTTTATCCGCCATGTCAATGATAGTGTCGATGCAGCGGAAGTGGTTAACGGTCTCCACGATATCATCGACATTGGCGGTATTATTCTCTGACAAGCCAATGGTGTTGGTTTCGTAAATATAACGGGTCTGATCGTGGGACAATCTGCTGCCCTCAATGTGGTTTGAATTGAAAGTCAGCTCGATCTGCACCCTGTGATAGATACCGCCCGAAAGGGAAGCATGCATTTCGCGTCTGAGAATATCTTTCAGTGTAACAGGCTTTTCTGTCTGCTTTTTCAGACTAATGGGCTTGTCTGCATCCTCGGGGATATTCCATGTCTTGCCAACAATAAACGCCCCGTCTACACGTCCATGCGTGCAATAATTCCTGACACTACGCTCAGATATGCCCCATTTTGCAGCAGCTTCAGCAGAAGATATATATTTCAAATCTATCACCTCAGATATAGTATAACAGATTATCGGCAATTATGCAAGAGTATTTATAGAAAATACAACTATAATTGCCGATAACGGCAATCAGCTATTGTGTTGCAAATCAATTGTGTAATGATATTCACCAGTTAAACTATGTGGCGGAACTCGATAATGTCCCAAAAATTCATTGACATTGCGTTAAAAGCGTACTATAATATTTACAAGATCGATGTGTCTTTCTTGAAGTTCTTACAACGCATTTTACTATTTTGACTGATTTACAAGTGGATTTGCCAGATGGATGAAAGAGGTGCTGCTATATGACAAAACTTGATTATTATTGGCTTTCTAATAAAGAATGGTCTCGCAGACTTCCTAATGGAATGAGGGTTATTAAGGAAGACGCTCCGAAAGAAGCTAAGGATAGTTATGAACGATATCTTGAACTGTCTAAAAAAGCTGCAAAACGTGGTACGATTTAATTTTGAAGTTTTCTAAACTATTTATTCAATAGCCTTGAATTATGGCAATATAAAGTGATTTCATTTATATATTATAACTGTGTAGCTATATAAGCTACCCGATTAATTATCGGATCATAGAATGTTCCCCTGAGCGTAACTGCTCAGGGGATTTTCTGTTTTAAGGAGGAAATCATGGCACAAAAATTCAATAACCAGCACTACTGTATAATTATGAATAATGATATAATAGTAGCGATAAAATGTAAACAAGCAGTATGTTGTGGGGGAGAATTATGAGTGTTAAGTGTGCGGTATGTGGTATGGTAGAGTTTGAAAACGACAATACGCTTGAGGGATGCGAAGTGTGCGGATGGTTCAACGATGGCGTTCAGTTAGATGATCCCGATTTCCGAGGCGGTTGCAACGAGATGAGCCTGAATGAGTATAAGGCATTATGGAACAAGTATAAAGTGAATCCGAAGAAAATTAAAGAGTAAATGCTACTAACGCCTTGCAGTTGATTGCAAGGCGTTTTTTGTAAGTGTATAGGCAAGGGTCACTATTATTTTTTTCCTTTTGACTCTACTGAAAAACAGCAAAAATCCATCAAGTGTGACCACGCTGTGACCATTTTAAGGGTGACCAAAGGTCACATAAAAAACGAAAAACCGCTCAACCCTGATGGTTAAGCGGCAGCAGACGGCGCTCTTTTCGGTTTTGGCGTTATGGATGAAATTGCCTTGAAACCGCTATATAAAGCCAAAATCCGACTGCCATAAGGGCAGTCGGAAGAAAAGATTGCAAGGCATAAAAAAACCGTTCCTTTACGGAACGGTTTTTGTTGCTCCAGATGTGAGCGTTTTTGCAAAGCAAAAATGAAATGCCATAAGGGCAGGCACGAATTAAAATATACGGCGATTTTGCGGGTTTCGCGCAGCGAAATCGCTGTCGCTCCGACAGCGAACGGAAAATTGCAAGGCATAAAAAAACCGTTCCATTACGGAACGGTTTTTGTTGCTCTGGCACGCCAGAAGGGATTCGACCTCCTGACCCCTTGATTCGTAGAAATGTAACTCACGTAACGGCTCTGTTGTGACGATGAAAAATCGCATAACAGAGCCGTTTCGTATTATGATTGTGCTGTGAAAAATCGTCCGTAAAACGTGTCCGAAAACTCAGGTGTGACCATAGGTTGGACGTAGAAATGGCTGATTAAGTATTGACAAACAATACATTCCGTGATATAATACATATGTGAAATTTACATATGTATAAAGGCGGTTGTATGAGAGAATATATAGAGACAAACTTTTCTGAAATCTATACTCATTTCAGAGAGTTTCAGGAAAATAAAGAGTATAAGGCGTATTGGAACAAATGTATAGAGGCAATTTGTGATGAACAGCTATTGTCAAACATTATTTTCTGTAACGACATTTTCTGCATTCCTCCTGTAAAGACTTTCCTGACTTATTACAAAGATGACTTTATAGTTATGACGGGCAGACCTGATGCGGAGCTTCCGATATTCGTCAAAAAGAGTATCGGTGCATTCTGGGGTATGGTGTTTAAGTTCGGACTGCATTATAAGGGACAGAAAAATGTCTCTGTATCAATGAACGAGTATTTTAAGGTAAGAACAGCAACTTATTTCACAAAGGAGGAAATGTAGTATGGGTTACACAAGAGATCAGATAATTGAAAAATGTAAACATGCTTTCAAGAAAATTAACACTTTTTATCAGAATCCTTTGGTGAATTACAGAGGCAAGACCGAGGATACCGACGAATATTATACAGAGGTGATAGCAGAGTTTTTGTGCAATAATATCTCTGCTTACATAGGCGGAATATCTGTTATTACAAGACAATATTCTTATAAAACCACCAGTCATGACGGAAAGGTGCATAATCCTGACAGTGGTCGAGATGAAGAAAATATCGCAAAGAGAATGTATGGTCATCAGTATAGTTGTGTCGGAGAGATGATCGACTATCAGACACCGCTGAATAGTAATGACGATGACCATGCTGGCAAGATAGATCTGCTCGCTTATGACGGAAAAACGCTACGCATTCTTGAGCTGAAAAAGCCTGACAGCGATGAAACAATGCTTCGTTGTGTACTTGAAGCCTTTACATATTGGAAAACAGTTGACAAACCAAAGTTGCTTTCAGATTTTAATTTGCCTGCTGATACGGTCGTAAAGGCTTGTCCGTTTGTATTCAAAGACGGCAAACAGTACCAAGAAATGGAAAAACCACGCCCACATTTGAAACGACTTATGGATTTGCTCGATAGTAAGCCTTATTATATAAGCGGAACGGATAATTATATTGTAACGGAGGATTAAGGTAATGGACAGAAATGATTTTATCGAACAGATTATAGGCGGTGTATTTGCGATAATTGCAATCGGAGCAGCAGTTGCAGAACTTTTTATTAATGGAATTTCGTCAGCCTCAATAGCAGCATGCATCAAAGATGTTTTCGGAACATTAGCAATAGTTATATTATTTTTTGCGGTTATGAAGGATTATTTGCCGAGTTGGAGTTTTGAAAAATACCTTAATGCTTCATTAGAAAAGTGGGAAAAAGAAAACGCAAATATGATTGTAAGAAAACCTGAGCATGACAAGGGAGAACAGGGGAATGAGTATTATAGTTTAGATATGAAAACAGATGTATCCGATTTTTATGATATTGGCTCTCATAATAATACGGGTTTATTTGTAAGAGTACCAGTAATAAATAGACAAAATTACCGTAACAGTTTCGATATTACTTTTACATTGAATAAAGGAACTTTTTTTGGCGACATTCCGGATAGTGAAATAAAAAGTGATGATTACAAAAAAATATCTGAAAGATTTATAAGCCTAATAAACGCCGAGCATCAAGGCGTAGTCATCGCTAAACCCAAATCACCAAAATCAATTGTTGTTACATTCAGTAAAGGTTTACAAAGGAAATCAGATATTAACACATTTATTGATGTCATAAACACCATGTACACCTCATATCTTGTTTCGGCGAGAATTAAAGTAAAGTGATATAAAAAAGCATTTAAAATAAATCTCATTTGAATTGTATAATCATTAGGGTTAAAAAATGAAAATACTTCTTGTTTTCCTTGTCGTAGGAGAATTGTTTGCAATTATTGGAAAGGCAATCTGTCATTTATTTCAACCGAAACCTAAAATTACAAAAACTTCGGTATCAGACAGTTGGTATGGTATATGCGAAAAATGCGGAAAAAAAGGCGGATTGCATCGCTTTGAGGGAAGAAAATATTGTGCTATGTGTCATGCAAGACTGACCGCAGAGAAAAAATAAGGAGCAAAGCAGGAATAATATGAAGATCAACATAATCCGTGGTAAAAATCAGATCGGCGGAAACATCATAGAAATCTCCACTGAGAAAACAAAGATCCTGCTTGATGCGGGACTTGAGCTTGATAATGATAAGCAAGATGAACTGCCTGATATTCCTGAACTGTTTGAATATGCAGGCTATGATGCAGTGTTCGTTTCTCATTATCACGGCGACCATTTAGGGCTTGTATATAAAGCACACAGGGATATTCCTGTTTACATAGGCGAAAGTAGCTACAACATAATCAAAATATCGGATAATTACAAGGGGAACGAAACGATAACTCCGAAAGGATTTCTGCATCACAAGGAAGAGATCGTTGTAGGAGATATAACGGTAACACCGTTTCTATGCGATCATTCCGCCTTTGACAGCTATATGCTGCTTTGCAGTTCGGGAGGAGAAAGCGTTCTGTACACAGGTGATTTTCGTTCTAACGGAAGAAAGCCGTTCAGTATGCTCCTCAACTCATTGCCGAAGAAGATCGACAAGCTGATATGTGAGGGAACGACTTTTTCAAGAGAGGGATATTTCGCTGTAACAGAAAAGACTCTTGAAGAAAAAGCCGTCAAGCTGTTTTCTGAAAACAAGGGACCGGTTTTTATCCTGCAGTCCTCGATGAATATAGACAGAGCAGTAACTATGTATCGTGCTGCAAAGCGAACTGACCGAGTTTTCCTTGAGGACGCATATATGGCAGGTATTACAACAGCCGCAGGAGAGCATATTCCCAACCCGAAGTTCAGTGACGTCTATGCCTTTATAACAAGTCCGTCAAAATACGAATTCGTATCGGAATATAAAAGGAAAGTTGGCAAAGACAGAATATCCAAAATGCACTTTGCAATGTGCGTAAGAACTTCTATGCTTCCGTACCTTAAATCACTTTCAGAAAAAATGTCTTTTGAGGATGGATTGCTCATCTATTCATTCTGGAGCGGATATAAGAACAACGAAAGCATGAAAGAGTTTTTAGCAGAGTGCGAGGCAATGGGGCTAAAAATCGAAACGCTCCACACGAGCGGACACGCAGATGAAAATGCAGTCAGAAAGCTGATCGACACTGTAAATCCCGATGTTATAATTCCTGTTCATACAGAAAACGCAGAGAGATTTAAAGAAATTGCTCCTGAAATTTTAGTAGAGATATAAAAATAACCGTCTGAATTACCGTTGTTGATAATGCTTCAGACGGTTATTTTCATTGTAAGTGTGGGCACGCCTCAGTAGAATATAAGCCTCGTATGCCATCTTCTGTTTCGTAGAAATGTAACTCAGGGAACGGCTCTGTTGTGACGATGAAAAATCGCATAACAGAGCCGTTTCGTATTATGATCGTGCTGTCAGAAATCGTCCGTAAAACGTGTACGAAAACTCAGGTGTGAACCAAAATTATTCCCCAGACCGAAAGAGGGCATTCACTACAGAAAAAGTTATTAAGACAAACTAGCGGAATATGACAAAGAGGTATCGTCATCAGATGATACCTCTTTAAATTTATAGTACATTAATCTTCCTAATCCGAATTGACCGCCTCAGCAAAAACAGTCAGGATCTTCTCTGCCTGCTTTTTGTTCTTATCGGAAAGGGTGTTTAGGATTGAAATGATCCCATCGTTATCGTTAGTATCCGTTGTACCGTTTACGATATGATCCGTCGGTACGAGCAAAGCGGCGGCAATTCTTTTAAGAGTAGCAACGGTCATAGATTTGCGACCTTTTTCGATATCCGCAAGGAACTGCACCGAAACATCTGCAAGCTCTGACAGCTTTTCTCGGGTATATCCACGCTGTTTGCGGAGTTCAGTTATTCTCGCACCTACTTCTATATTAAGTTCATTCATTCTGATCACCTCTTTAGAAATAGTATAAACTAATCTAAAGATTATATAAATCATCAATAGATATTGACAAACTATTGCCATTGATGTATAATAGGGCTGTGATCTTGATAATTTGAGCATATTTTTACGGAAACTCTTGACAAAATCAATTAGCAGTGCTATACTAAAGGAACATTATTTTTGGAAAAGGAGGCAGACAATATGTTTAAGCGTTATCATCACACATCAACTATGCTCATATTCAGGAATGAACACTTGTCTGCCGTTACTCGCATTATCTGATAATGCGTTATTATTGGTATTTCAAGGCGTGCATTTCTGTATGAAGTGCACGCTTTTTTTGTTTTGGATAAAGGAGACGAAAATGAACGACACAAAAACGATCATTGAATTATTAAGCAGTTCAGAGAAACAGCATTGGATAGATGAGATAAGGAAAAGCGACTGGCGGGCGGCGGCATTCCTTGTTGAATTGATTACTGCAAACAAGATTGAAGAAATGCTGGGTGTCGATACAAAGCTGTATATCCTTGCACACGGTGAGAAAGCGGTGGCTTTTGTTACACTTTCCGAAAGGGATTGCCTCGATGACCCGACACTTTCTCCGTGGATCGGGTTTGTGTATACATATCCCGAATATCGTGGCAATCGTTATAGTGGCTTGCTTATTGAACACGCTGTTAAAGAAGCAAGAAAATGCGGAAAGGATAAAATATATATCTGCACCGGAGAAGTCGGATTATATGAAAAATACGGGTTTGAGTATATCGAAAACCGAGTTGGTATATGGGGAGAAGACAGCAGACTTTATGTGAGAAATATAAATGATGATATAAACGGAATAAAACAGGAAGAAATCGACTTCCCGAAGCGTTTTGCCTCATACGAAGAAAAGGCATACGGAATCCTGTTCTATATGGCTGACAACAAGGATTCTTATGACGGAAACCACGCCTGCATCTACCCTGACAAAATTACTGATCTTGGTGCAGTTCTTGATGATATTACGGAGTTTTATAGCAGGCTCGGAACAAATGCGTCGATATATCATCCCTTTGAAAAGGACTACTTCAAAAATAATCTTGAAACGCTGAAAGCGCACGGCTATACATACACCGCAGAGGACGATCACAGGGTCATGCTTCTGACGGCGGAGAACAGCATCGTTGCTCCGAAGCGACTGGATATCCGTGTCCTGAACGAGTGGGACGAGCGTGTCGCAACGGACATTCTTATACCAAGCGGCGAGCCTTGGGAGATAAAGGTCACCAAAAAACGCACCGAACAGGCCGGCACATATCTTTTCGTTGGCTATCTTGACGGCAAGGCGGTCGTTTAATCGGATATTCACAAGTCGGAGCACGGCAACACCCGTTTTGATTACATCGTTACCGCAAAGGAGCATCGTGGAAAGGGCTATGCAAGCGAGCTGTTAAGCTTTATGGTGGAATACTGCAAGGAGAACGAATTTCCTATGTGCTGGCAGTGGGCGGGACCGTCTGAACATATTTGCTATAAAGCTGGATTCCGTGAAGCATTTACAATGGAAGCAGGCTTTGCATCCAAAGCATAGCTTGTAATATACAAAAGAAAGGACTGATCAAAATGAAGGAGAAAAAAGAAAGCAAGGTCCGCATATTTGCCAACAACTTCTATGCT
>JAZSGG010000013.1:0-6445 GCA_045532595.1 Oscillospiraceae bacterium
GAGGCAAAGTCACTGGTCATCTGCTCCCACGGCTACACCAGCACAGGCTGGGATTCCTGCTCCTCAATCGGCGCTTATTTCGTGAGAAAGGGCTACGACTGCCTTATCGTGGACAACCGTGCCCACGGCAAGAGCGAGGGCGATTATGTCGGCTTCGGCATCCTTGACAGATACGATATCCTGAAATGGATAGAATACATCAACGACCGCTATGAGAGCAGGAAGCAGCTTATGCTGTACGGAGTTTCCATGGGCGGCGCCACAGTTCTCATGACGGCAGGTCTGGAGCTTCCCGAAAACGTGAGAGCGGTAATTGCGGACTGCGCATTCACCTCTCCCTACAACGTTTTTGCGCACATCCTGAAGCGAGACTACCACATGCCCGAGTTCCCTGTAATGAACATCAACAACATGATGTGCAGAAAGAGCGCAGGCTACGGCTTCAGCGATTACTCCACCATTGATGCGGTAAAGACAACGAAGCTGCCCATATTCTTTGCCCACGGCGAGCAGGACACCTTCGTTCCCACCCGCATGAGCCATGAGAATTTCGAGGCCTGCAACTCCCCTAAGGAGCTGCTCATCGTTGAGAACGCAGGCCACGCAGCAAGCTACTTTGAGGCTCACGAGCTTTACGAGCAGAAGCTGGAAGAATTTTTATCAAAGCACGTTCCCGAAATAATTTAAGGAAGGTATCAATATGAAAGAATTTGTCATCAACGGCGCAACGATGCAGTGCTATCCCCTCACTGCCGCACAGAGGATCCACAACTACACCATCCGCTACTGCCCTTCGCAGGTGCTGTGCATCGGTACGGGTCTGTATTTTCAGGCAGGCGTTGACTTCGGTGTGCTGAAGGAGGCTATCAAGGAGGCTATCCACCGCTTCGACAGCATGCGTCTGCGCTTCGTTCAGGATGAAGACGGCACTGTTTACCAGTATGTGGTCCCCTTTGACGACCGTGATATCCCGCTGGTGGATTTCTCCTACTGGAAGGAGGAGGACGCTCACAAGGAAATGGAAAAGTGGACTCAGGAGCCTTTCGAGCGCTACAACTCCCCCATGAACAAGATCGTGATGATCCAGCTGCCCAACGGCTACAACGGCGTTTACCTGAAGGTAGACCACATGACCATGGACTCCAGCTCCCTCATCGCTTTTGACCGTGATGTCATGCAGATATACTGCTCAAAGATGTTCGGCATGGAGATGCCGAAGCCGGGCATGTCCTACATAAAGCAGCTCATCAAGGATCTCGAATACGAGAACGGCTCCGCTGCCGCTAAGAAGGACGAGGAGTTCTGGATGAACGAGATCGCCCGTGACGAGCCTATGTACACCGACTTCACAGGCATGGGCAGACTGCTCACACAGCGCAGAGAGAACAACGATCCCGATCAGCGCAGCGCTATGGTGGTTTCCAAATCCGTGCAGGCGGGAATCTCCGTGTTCGAGCTTGAAAAGGAGCCTTCCGAGGCGCTGATGAACTTCTGTCACGAGAACAACATCCCTGTTGTGTGCCTGCTGCTGATGGGTCTGAGAACTGTGCTTTCAAAGTTCAACGACAACGAGAAGGACGTTTCCGTAAAGAGCTGCATCGCAAGACGTGGCACTCTGCTGGAGAAGAACTCGGGCGGTACACGAATCCACTTCTTCCCTCTGCGTACCATCATCGAGCCTGAGACCACATTCATCGACGCTCTGAAGATCATTCAGGCTGAGCAGAACAGACTGTTCCGCCACGCAAACTACGACCCCATCGCCCACACCATGAACAGAGGCAAGTACTGGAAGCTCCGCCCCGGTGCAAGCTACGAGAGCATGAGCCTTACATATCAGCCGCTCACCCTCAAGGCGCAGAACGCCAGCGACGATCTGCCCGATATCAACTACATGAGCAAGTGGTACACGAACGGCGTTGCAGGTCAGCCACTTTACCTCACCGTTATGCACCGCATGGAGGACGGCGGTATGAACTTCAACTTCGAGTACCGCTACGACGTGGTCACTCAGCAGGAGATGGAGTATCTTTACTACTACCTCTGCCGTGTGCTGTTCAGAGGTATTGAGGACAAGAACAGAACAGTCGGCGAGATACTCGACATGATCTGATAAATGATAAGACCGCATCTGCTTCTTCAACTGACCGCTTGACCTACACAAAGTACGCCTGCGGGTCAGTTTCCTCGCATCTGCAGCCTTCTCATTTATCATTAGGCATAATATATTTATTAAACAAAGTAACAAAGTAAAATCACATATAACGGAGGACAAAACTATGTTAGACCAGCTTAAGGAACTCATCTGCAACTACGTTGACGTGGATCCCGCTCAGATTACTGAGGACGCCCGCTTCATCGAGGATCTCGGCTTCAACTCCTACGACTTCATGAGCATGCTCGGCGAGGTGGAGGATACTCTCGGCGTTCAGGTATCCGAGGAAGAGGTAGTGAAGCTCTCCACAGTGGGCGACGCTGTGAAGTATCTCAGCTCCCTGAAATAAGAGGTGCGGGATGGACAAGAATCAGATAAAGACCCTGCAGGATCTTGTAAGAAACGCAGACGAATGCCACGGCGACGCCATTTTCGTTAAGGAAAAGGACGGCAAGGACATTATCGAGACCACTTTCTCCCGGTTCTTCGAGAACAGCAGACGTGTGGCTTCCTATCTTGCTGATATCCTCGGCGGTGAAAAGGTGCATGCATCCATTATCGGTCTCACCTGCTCGCAATATCTCACCGCATATTTCGGCACAGTCATGAACGGCAACGTTACCGTTCCGCTGGACGCACAGCTCTCCCCTGAGGACATAATCGACCTCGTAAGCAGAGCTGATGTGAATGTGTTCTTCTTCGATAAGAGATACGAGCCTATGATACCTGCCATCAAGGCAAACTGCCCTAAGATAAAGGCGTATGTTTCACTGCAGGCATGCGACTCCGCTGATACGAACATCGCAGAGATCATTGAGAAATACTCCGCTGCGGAGCTTAAGGCAATCGACAGCACTATGCTTGCGACCATCGTTTACACATCAGGCACCACAGGCAAGGCAAAGGGCGTTATGCTCACTCACGGTAACCTTATCGACAACACCATGTGTCAGGATAACGAAAGCTCTGTCGGCGAATCCCTGCTGAGCGTGCTGCCCATCCACCACTGCTACTGCTTCTCCTGCGATATGCTGCTTTCCCTCAGATACGGCACCACCGTATGCGTGAACGACTCCATGATGCGCATAGCACAGAATCTGAAGCTGTTCCAGCCCACATTCCTGCTTATCGTTCCCATGATCGCAGAGACCATCTACAAGCAGATCATGGCAGCCGCAAAGGCTAAGCAGCTGCCCCCTGCGGCACTGGCTCAGGCTTTCTTCGGCGGAAAGCTGAAGGGCATCTACAGCGGCGGCGCTTACCTCGCTCCCGAGCTTGTGAACGGCTATCTGGAGCTTGGCATCCCCATCGCTCAGGGCTACGGCATGACCGAGTGCTCTCCCCGTATCTCCACCGCAATGTTCAATGATATCAGCACCGCAGGCGATGTCGGCAGGATCGTAAACGGCTGTCAGGTGAAGATAATGGACGGCGAGATCGTTGTAAAGAGCGGCTCCGTAATGCAGGGCTACTACAACATGCCCAACGAGACCGCAGAGGCTCTCGACGCTGACGGATGGCTGCACACAGGCGACCTCGGCTATGTGGACGAGACCACTAACCGCCTGTTCATCACAGGTCGCAAGAAGAATCTCATCATCCTCAGCAACGGCGAGAACGTTTCTCCCGAGGAGCTTGAGAACAAGTTTGCTATGGTGGATATCGCAAAGGAGCTGCTCATCTACGCAGAGGACGGCGTTATCACTCTTGAGGTGTTCCCCAACAGCGATATCTGTGCGGATATCGACGAGGCTGCCGCAAAGCTGCACGCTGTCATCGACGAGATCAACACCACCCTCCCCTCCGCAAAGACCATCCGCAAGCTGCGTGTACGAGATGTGGAATTCGACAAGACAACCTCTAAGAAGATCAGACGCAATCAGCCGCTCAAGGGCGAAGTGAAATAATAGCAAAAGCCACCGAAATTCGGTGGCTTTTTTGTGTCAGCGGATAAGCTGAACTGCAGCTGCGGTTTCATCAGCAAATGATGTGTATATAATTCGGTCAGATAAAGGATCATGTATAAAATCACCGTATATGCTGCCTGCGGCATCTATTCGCTGCATATATACCGTATCTGCGGCGAGATCGAATGCAGACAGCATATACGCCTCCTTGTTGAAATCAGCCATGTACAGTACACCGTCGTCAACGCATATCAGCTTCGGATATTTAACGCCATACTGCATGGCCATCTCCGCAAAGGAATACAGCTTTGTTTCGCCTGTTTCAAGGTTTGTTACCTCGATCGCCTCGTTGGTCTTGTATGCTGACCACACGCCGTCGCTTACGGTGCGGTGTTCCCTGCTGAGAGCGGTCTCCTCCTCTGCGGTGAGTTCAAAAAAACCGCATTCACGGGTCTGAATATCAAAACGCTTCATGCCATCCGTTTCGAGATCGTGATAGATGATAGCATCCTCGGTGACAAAGCACGCCACGCCGTCCTGCAGACCACGGTAGATCTCGGTGGTGACGATATCTCCGCTTTCGGCGTAAAAAACCTTTACTCTTGAATCACCATCGCTGTAGATGATGTACCCGTCCTCTGCTGCAATGAGCCTGCACCACAGCTTTGTATCAAACAGCTTTGTGAGGGTGAGCGTCTCTCTGTCAAGGCTGTAAACGGCGGTGTCTGTGGGGATGATGATATCCTCGTCACTACAGATCTGCGTGCCGATGCCCATTCCGCAATCGGTGAACTCCGCTATTGTATTGCTGACAACGCCGTCCTTTACGCTTATCAGCTTTGAATAGTATGCTGCCGCAGGCGGGCCGTCAACAGAAAGATAATAATTTACGCCGTACAGCCAATCTGCTGTTTCATTTCCGACATAACCAATGGAATAATTGATATAGGAATAATTTTTATCGTCTATGATCTGCTGTTTTTCCTCGTACATTCCAGCTTCCTCAAGATAATCGAGGTAGCTCTGCACATATTCAAACTCCTCAAGCTGCGTAACATCCACGGGCGTGTCATAGCCTATCTGCGCTTCAAGGCTGCCCGAGGCTATCTCATGCGAGACGCTCCAGTGCTGTCCGTCAAAATCATAAGTCAGCGGCGTGTAGATGTCCTCTGTGGGCGCTTCGGTGGTATCATCAGCGGTCTCCTCTGCAGAAATTCCGCCCTGAACGCCTGTGGGAGCCTCGCTGCTCTCTGCGGATGGCGCTTCGGCAGTGACAACAGGCTCTTTCTGATGTGATGAGCTTTCGGACTCCCCTGCGCCGTCACAGCCTGTCATAAGCAGCGCCGCAGCACAGAGAAGTGCAAAGGTCTTTTTCATGTCTATCCCCCATTCGTATATTTGTATAGTTCAATTATAACGCAGCGGACAAGCATAGTCAACGATTATTACAAAGCTGTAACCAAATGTTACCGAACTGTAATCAGCACATTTTTGCCATGCTGCAAGAAATTTACAGCAATATTGTCTATTTACAATCAACACTGAAGCATGGTAGAATCTAGTTAAAGTAAATTAGGTAAAAAGGAGTGCTTATATGAAACGTCTGCTTGCTATTATGACCGCCGCCTGTGTGCTGCTGACAGGCTGCTCCTCCCTTTCCGAGGACGCCCAGACTGCGCTTGACGAAAAGATATCGGCCGGATATATCGAATCACCGGAGGACGGGATAGTGCTTACTCAGATCAGCAACAACTTCTACAAGACGGAGCAGAACGCAAACCCCATCTGCCCGAACATCTACTGCGCCGACCCCACCGCCGTGGAGTACAACGGCAGGCTGTACGTTTTTGGCACGAACGACCATCAGCAGTATGATAAAGTGGGCGACGAAGGCACCAATACATACGAATCCATCAAGTCCTTCGTTATCCTCTCCACCGAGGATATGGTGAACTGGACATATCACGGCATCATCGATACAGGTGCGGTAGCTCCGTGGATCATCAGTTCCTGGGCTCCTACCATCGTTTCCCGTGTGGAGGAGGACGGTCTCACTCACTTCTATCTGTATTTCTCCAACAACGGCTGCGGCGTGGGCGTGATAACAGCTACCGATCCTCTCGGTCCATGGACCGACCCTCTCGGCAGACCCTTTATAGACGACAAGACCGAGGGTCTCACAAACTGCCCCAACCCCTTTGACCCCGGTGCGTTGATCGACGATAACGGCGTGGGATGGCTCAGCTTCGGTGCAGGTATCGCTCCGGGCGGCAGCAAGGAAATGCCCGGTTCCAACAGGATAGTGAGGCTTGGCGATGATATGCTCTCCTTTGCGAGCGAGTTTGCCGTTATCCCTGCGCCGTATGCGTTTGAGGCAAGCGAG
>JAZSGG010000137.1:0-27131 GCA_045532595.1 Oscillospiraceae bacterium
ATGAATGACACAGGCATAGCCCTGACCGACCATAAACTCCATGAACGGTATGTATCGCTCCTTGTGCTCACACATACCATGCACAAGCTGAAGGGCTGCCTTAGGGCTTTCAGGTGCCATGATAAGCGTATCTAATTGTAAACCATCCTGCTTGGAAGCTATTTTGATGTATTCTTTCTTCATACGACTCTCCTACACTTAGGGGCTTGCAGAAACCTCCGCAAGCCCCTCCCATATACCATAAATTTTACAGCAAGCTCATATATAACTCTGTAATTTCTTCTACGCTTGTTTCTCTTGGGTTACCCGGTCTGCAAGCATCATCGTAAGCGGACTGTGCAAGGAATGCGATGTCCTCAGGCTTTACGATCTCCTTCAGGTCAGCGGGGATGCCAACATCAATGGAGAGCTGCTTAACAGCGTCGATAGCAGCCTTTCTGTACTCCTCCTGAGTCATGTTCTCTGTGCCCTGAACGCCCATAGCCTTCGCAATATCACGATACTTCTCGCCTGTGCAGGGAGCGTTGTACTCCATAACAGTGGGAAGGATGATAGCATTAGCAACACCGTGAGGTGTATCATACAGTGCGCCGAGAGGATGAGCCATAGAATGAACGATACCCAGACCTACGTTGGAGAAGCCCATACCTGCAACGTACTGACCGAGAGCCATGCCCTCACGTCCGTCAGGAGTATTATCAACAGCGCCTCTCAGAGAGCGTGCAATGATCTCGATAGCCTTCAGATGGAACATATCGGAAAGCTCCCATGCACCCTTGGTGATGTAGCCCTCGATAGCATGTGTCAGAGCATCCATACCTGTTGCAGCGGTGAGACCCTTGGGCATTGTAGCCATCATATCGGGATCAACAACTGCTACGATCGGAATATCATGAGGATCTACGCATACCATCTTGCGGTCTTTCTCAACGTCTGTGATAACGTAGTTGATAGTAACCTCAGCAGCTGTACCTGCTGTAGTGGGAACAGCGATGATGGGAACGCAGGGATTCTTAGTGGGAGCTACGCCCTCAAGGCTTCTTACATCAGCAAACTCAGGATTTGTGATGATGATTCCTACAGCCTTTGCAGTATCCATGGAAGAACCGCCGCCGATAGCTACGATATAGTCAGCGCCGCTTGCCTTGAATGCAGCCACGCCTGCCTGTACGTTTTCGATAGTAGGATTAGGCTTGATATCAGAGAAGATGTCATATACGAGACCTGCATTGTCAAGAATATCGGTTACCTTCTTTGTAACACCGAACTTGATCAGATCAGGGTCAGAACATACGAGAGCCTTCTTGAAGCCTCTGTTCTTTGCCTCATCAGCGATAGCGGAAATTGCGCCTGCGCCGTGATAGGAAGTCTCATTAAGAATAAAACGGTTAGCCATAGGATTTTACCATTCCTTTCGTTGTTTGATATATGTAAGCCGTGGCTTAAATAACATTACTTCATGGAGTGTACCAGCTCACTGGTCTCCTTCAGCAGATTTCTCAGCTCCTCAACAGCAACGGAATTCTTCTCTGCAGCCTCGTTAACGCTTGCAAGCTGCTGATTAATGTTGTTGATAGCCTTCTTGATCTCGGTCAGGGTAGTCTCTACCTCGCCTGCCTGCTTTGTGTTGCGGTTTGCGAGAGAACGAACTTCCTGCGCAATAACGTTGAAGCTTGCGCCGGATACGCCGCCTGCTCTCTTAGCCTCGATGGAAGCGTTGAAGCCGATCAGTGTAAGCTGTGTGGAAGCAGTCTCAATAGCCTTAACGATGCTGTCGGTGTTCTCAACAGCCTTAACAGATTTCTGGGTAGCACCCTCGATCTCGTTACAGAATTCAGCAAGAGAACCCATGCTCTCTGTAACTTCGTCGATACGCTTGTTGATATCATCAAACTTTGCATTGATCTCATTTATGACAGACTCGCTCTCAGCACTCTTCTGAACAGCCACCATACGCTGATAGCCAACCTGAGAAAGAGCATTAGCCATCTGATACAGCAGATTTGCAGCAGCGTCGATCTGCTCCTTGGGAACGATCCTGATCTTACGCAGAGCCTCTATGTACTCATCGGGATCAACACCGATCTCGGCAGCGATCTTGCGGAACTTCTCCTCATCAGGCTCCTCGGGGAGCACCTGACCGCCGATAAGAGAACCGATGTGCTGACCGTTCAGCACGATGGGAGCAGCAAAATCAACCAGACCGCCGTGGCAGTAATAAACAGCAGGACGTCCTGTCTGGCTGGATTCCTCACCGCCCTGCAGATCGCACTTATTACAGCGCTCGCAGCCAACGGGGGACTTTCTGGTGAAGTTCATGCAAAAATCAGTACCGTTACTGAGTTCTGTAACAGAACCTGTGTCATCGGTTGTGAGAGCAGCCATTCCTGTAGCCTCGGCAAATGCATCCTGAAGGCTCTGAAGGGTCTTGCGGTCGATAATGTCAAGCAGATTGATCTTTTCGTTGCTCATAATGTATTACTCCTTAAACAAATAATAAAGTCGAAAATGATATATATTAATTATACAACCTTTTCCAAAATAAATCAAGAGTTTTTATGTAAAAAACAACTCACACAAGTATAATTTGCCAAAACGATTTTGTGCATAATGCACATCGCACAAAAAGTCACTCATCCTCGCAGATACTGTGATGTCACATTCTTATCTGCCCGTGATAAGGCGGTATATTTTGTAACATCATACAAACTTACATGTTTATGTTCTGCTGCTCTTGAAAAATATATAAAAAAAGTATATAATAATGGTAGTTTGTTTTATTATACTTCTGAAAGGAATGACAGACCATGGAATTTATCAGCGAACGCACAGCCTTTACACTGCTGTCAGAAACTGTAGTAAAAGCAGGAGTCTCCCTGTTCAATGCAGTGAAGTACATCTACATGATCGCAGACAAGGATTTCTACAACATCAACATCAAGGATGTGTTCAAGATCGCTCTGAACAACATCTCCGATACTGCAGCGCTATACAACACCGGCATAAAGCTGGACAAGGAACGCTGTACCGAGATGAACTCTCCTGAATATGAGCGTGTGCTGTCGCTGATGGTGTATTCCTTTGCAGTGCGCCTTCCCGAGCTGAAGAATATAAAGACCGCAGGCGGCTACCTGAATGACCGTCAGATCAAAACCATCTACGATATGGTCATCGAGAAGGGCGCAGGTAACTACGATAATGTCATTGCTTATGACTTTGAGGATATCCGCCGCATGGTGAAGAACGGCAAGCCCGTCCCCACCTACGATGCGGAGTGGTTCAAGGGATATATCTACACATACGTCCCTGCCCTTGCCGCTATCACAAATAAAAATCTCCTGCTGCTGGGAAGCGCTGATATACTGTTCACACTATTCCACAGCTGCCTTGAAGAGGAGCTTACAAGAGTGCTTAATGCACTTGCGGCAAAAGCATGATATGTAATCATTTCAACCAAATATAACGGAGGAAACCAAAATGAGCAAGATCAGGATCACTGCAGACACCGTATGCGATCTATCAGAAGAACTTAAACAGCGCTACAACATCACTACCCTGCCACTGTATGTCACTCGTGACGGTGTAACGCTGAAGGACGGCGTCGAGATCTCCAGAAATGAAGTATTCGAGCATTACCGCACAACAGGCAGGCTCTGCTCCACCGCCGCACTTAATGTGGACGACTTCTGGAATTTCTACAAGGAACAGCTCAAGGACTGCGATGAGCTTATCATGATAACCATCAGCTCCGAATTCTCCAGCTGCTATCAGAATGCCTGCATAGCCGCTGAGGATTTCGAGGGACAGGTGTATGTTGTGGATTCCCGCAATCTTTCCACAGGCGAGGGTCTTGTGGCGGTATCCGCCGCAAAGCTGCTGGAAAAAGGTCTTTCCGCAGGAGAGATCGTTACAAAGCTGCGTACCGAGATCATTCCCAGAGTGGACGCAAGCTTCTTCGTAGCAAACGTTGAGTATCTCCACAAGGGCGGCAGATGCTCGTCTATTGCGGCACTCGGCGCTAATCTGCTGAAGCTGAGACCCTGCATCGACGTTATCGACGGCAAAATGAAGGTAACGAAGAAATACCGTGGCGCCATGGAAAAGACAATGAAGGAATATGTAAAGGACAGACTCGCAGATATGGCATATGACGATGAACTTATCTTCGTCACCAGCACCTGCACAAAGGAATTTGCAGAACTTACAGCAGAGGAAGTCAAGAAAAACAGCAGCTTCAAGGAGATCGCTATCACTGATGCAGGCTGTACAGTTGCCTGCCACTGCGGTGAGGACACCATCGGTGTTCTTTTTATCCGCAAGGATGTAAAAAGTACAAACTAATCAGCATATAATGCCTCGAAAGAGGTGGTTTATATGCAGCATATTCACAAATATTCGTATATGGAATCGGAACGCCCCGCACTTATCGGATTGCTGAGAGGCGGACTCGGTCACGAGGATATCAGCGGCACCGCCGCCGTATTCTGGCTGCCTGATTCCGTTTATCTGGAAGCTCAGTTTGAGGGACTTCCCGCTTCTCAGGTGTTCGGATTTCATATCCATGACGGAGTAGTCTGCACTACGGAGAACAGCTTTTCCGATGCGGGAGAGCATCTTGATCTCTGCGGAGAAGGTGTGTGGTGTGGTCAGCATCCATATCATGCAGGCGATCTTCCGCCTGTGTTTTCGGGCGAGGACGGCACTGCAGTGTTCGGAGTACATCTTGACAGAGCGCAGGTGGAGAATATCTCGGGTAAGACGATAGTCCTCCACAGCCGCCCCGATGACTTCACATCACAGCCTGCAGGAAACTCAGGCATCCGCATAGCCTGCGGTATTCTGGCTGAAAATCTGTAAAATAATCAGTACATAAAACAAAGGAGAAACAAATTATGGCAAGCGAGATCAGAAATGCCGACCTCTGGGAGAGCGGCGCAAGAAAAATAGAGTGGGTTAAGCGCAACATGCCCCTGCTGAGAGGTATCGAGCAGGAATTTGCTGCTGAAAAGCCGTTCGCAGGTCTGCGTGTGGCGCTTTCAGTGCATCTGGAGGCTAAGACCGCATACCTCTGCAAGGTGCTGCTGCCGGCGGCGCAGAAATGTATGTAACAGGCAGCAATCCTCTGTCCACTCAGGACGATGTGGCTGCTGCTCTCGTTCATGACAGTCTGAATGTATTTGCATGGTATGATGCAACTGACGAGGAATATCACCGTCATATTTCGAAGGTGATCGACGCTCGTCCCAATGTTATCATCGACGACGGCGGCGACCTTGTAAACCTCATCCACAACGAGCGTCCCGAGCTTATCCCCGAGGTTATCGGCGGCTGCGAGGAGACCACAACAGGCATCATCCGTCTGCTGGCTATGGATAAGGCTGGCGCACTGAAGTTCCCAATGGTGCTGGTAAACGATGCTGACTGCAAGCACCTGTTCGATAATCGCTACGGCACAGGTCAGTCCGTTTGGGACGGCATCAACCGTACCACAAATCTGATCGTTGCAGGAAAGAACGTTGTTGTTGCAGGCTACGGCTGGTGCGGCAAGGGTGTTGCAATGAGAGCAAAGGGTCTCGGCGCAGAAGTAATCGTAACCGAAATAGATCCCATCAAGGCTATGGAAGCTGTAATGGACGGCTTCAAGGTAATGCCTATGCGCGAAGCGGCAAAGGTCGGCGATTTCTTCGTGACAGTAACAGGCTGTGCGGATGTAATCGGCGAGGAAGCTTTCCTCAACATGAAGGATGGTGCGATCTGCTGCAACGCAGGCCATTTTGACGTGGAAGTAAACATGGCAAAGCTGCGTGAGATCGCAGTGGACAGCTATCTTGCACGAAACAACATCATGGGCTACAAGCTGGCAAACGGAAACACCGTATTCATCATCGCAGAGGGCAGACTTGTAAACCTCGCAGCAGGCGACGGTCATCCCGCAGAGATCATGGATATGAGCTTCGCTATTCAGGCGCTCTCCGCTCTCCACGTTGTAAAGAACAGAGGCAAGCTCGGCAAGGATGGCAGCATGACCGTCAACGTTCCCGCTGAGGTGGACAGAGAGGTGGCTCTCAGAAAGATCGCAAGCTGGGGCATCGAGATAGATAAGCTCACACCCGAACAGGAGAAGTATCTCAACGGCTGGGAGGTTTAATACAATTAGGAATTAGGAGTGAGGAATGAGGAATTATTGTATCTCCTACGGAGATATTATTCAATTTCTTCACCACTCACTTGAATTATAGGAGAACCAACATGAACGAAACCTACGAAAAACTCTTGAAATGCTACAATTCCGCCGAGAAAAAGATCAGCTTCCAGCCTGAGATAGCGCTCATTCTGGGAAGCGGTCTCGGTGATTACGCTGATACCATGGACATAAAGGAGACCCTTGACTACAACGAGCTGGAGGGCTTCCCCATCTCCACCGTTGCAGGTCATAAGGGCAGATTCGTGTTCGGCTATGCAGGCGGAGTTCCGATAGTTGCAATGCAGGGACGTGTTCACTACTATGAGGGATACAAGATGTCCGACGTAGTACTCCCCACAAGACTCATGAAGCTGATGGGCGCAAAGACGCTGTTCCTGACAAATGCGGCAGGCGGCATCAACCGCACCTTTAACTGCGGCGATTTCATGATGATAACAGATCATATCTCATCCTTCGTACCCTCACCGCTCATCGGTGCGAACGTGGATGAACTGGGCGTGCGTTTCCCTGATATGTCCGAGATATATTCAAAGAAGCTCAGAACCATTATCAGAAACGCTGCAACTGACGAGAAAATACCGCTGCGTGAGGGCGTTTACGTTCAGACCACAGGCCCCAATTATGAATCTCCTGCTGAAATCAGGATGTATGCATCTCTCGGCGCTGATGCAGTGGGAATGTCCACCGCCGTTGAAGCTATGGCAGCACGCCATGCAGGCATGGAGATATGCGGCATAAGCTGTATATCTAACCTTGCGGCAGGCATCTCACAGAATCCTCTCACCCATGCGGAAGTGCAGGAGACTGCGGACAGAGTGGCACCGCTGTTCAAGAGACTGGTGACACGTTCTTTAAAAGACATCTACGAGTCAAAATAACATCAGATACCGCCTTTCGGGGCGGTATTTCTTTATCTATAAAAGCATATAATCTCCTGAGAACATCTTTTCGGAGGACATTATGCGCAGAACAAAACGTGAACACCGCCTGCAGCCATTTGCAGCAGGCATAACTATCGGATACATAACTACCCTGCTGCTGTCGGTGGCAGGGGCGATATTCCTGCTGCTCACCGATTCCGCAGAAGCGCTTTCAGGGGCAATTTCAGTGGTCGTCATGGCGGTATCCTGCTATATCGCAGGCCACACGGCAGGAAAGCAGCGCAGGCACGGCGGCATGGCATCAGGGGCATTATGCGGTCTGCTATATATGATACTTCCGTTTCTGATTTCTCTGTTAACGCTGAATGTCGGCGGTGCTATGCTCATTGTGAAACTGCTGCTGTGCATCTGCTTCGGCGCTGCAGGCGGTGTGGTGGGCGTTAATTCCGTGAAATGACCCTTGACTAAGCAAAAATGTTGTGATAAACTATGCTTATAAAAGGAGGGATGTGCCATGGCAATGACGGAAGCTTCAGCACTGGCAAGAGTGCTGATTATTTCACGGGATCTGTATTCTGCGCTCGCAAGAGGCGAGGATGGACATAATTACATTGCCCTGCTTGACAGCCTGTCCGCTGCGCTCTCCCACTGCGAAAACGAGAAAAAGCCTCTCAGAAAGTGTATGCGCTCCCTGAAAAGAGAAATAAAAGCTGGCAGCAAGCCGTTTTATATCAGCATAAAGCAGCAGTTTTCATTCCTCTGCCCTACGCTCGAATACAACTACGAAAAAGCACGAAAGCACATTCCCGCTATCATCTACGGCAACGATATGATATGCGCCCGTCTGCTTAAAGGCGAAAGCGACAAAGCACATTCAATGGCTGATGCAATGAAAAGCTACCCGGGATTTCTGTTCGGGGAGTTTGAAGCACTTACGGACGAGCAGTTCTATGAGCTGGTGTTCGGATATTACCCGAAGCTGTATGATGAGCCATTCATGGACGAGATGAAACCCCTCTTCAACGCCTGAGACAACGGCATTTTGATACTCAGATAAGGCTGTGCGCCGCCGAATTTCGGTATTTTCACCTAATGTTGTGAAAATGCCGTCTCGGCGGCGCTTTTTGTATTGACTTTTCGGGAAAATGTATTATAATAATAATGTATGCGTTATTCCGTTCTTTCGATGGAAATAACTGTAAATCTATAAAATATATGAGGAAAACTATTATGAAATGGACAGGCTTAAATGACCTTCGTGAGAGCTATCTCAAGTTCTTTGAATCCAAAGGACATCTCCGTATGAATTCTTTCCCTCTGGTACCCCAGGGTGATAACTCCATCCTGCTTATCAATGCAGGTATGACACCTCTGAAGAAGTACTTTCAGGGCATCGAGGAGCCTCCCTGCCACAGAGTTACCACCTGCCAGAAGTGCATCCGTACTCCTGACATCGAGAACGTAGGTAAGACCGCACGTCACGGCACATATTTCGAGATGCTGGGCAACTTCTCCTTCGGTGATTACTTCAAGCACGAGGCTATCGCATGGGCATGGGAGTTCCTGACAAAGACTCTGGAGATCCCCGCTGACAGACTGTGGGTAACCATCTATGAGCAGGATGACGAAGCCGGCGATATCTGGGCCGACGAGGTTGGCGTTCCCCGTGACCGCATCATCAAGCTCGGCAAGAAGGACAACTTCTGGGAGCACGGCAGCGGTCCTTGCGGCCCCTGCTCTGAGATCCACTTTGACCGTGGAGAGAAGTACGGCCCCTTCGAGAATTTCGAACAGGCTTCCGACTGCGACAGAATCATCGAGATCTGGAACAACGTATTCACCCAGTTCGATAACGACGGCAAGGGCAACTACACACAGCTCGCAACAAAGAACATCGACACTGGTATGGGTCTTGAGAGACTTGCCTGCGTAATGCAGGATGTTGACAACCTGTTCGAGGTTGATACTGTTCAGAACATCATGAAGCGCATCTGCTCCATCATCGGCGTGGAGTACAAGGCTGACGCAAAGAAGGATATCTCCATCCGTGTTATCACAGACCACATCCGTTCCACCACATTCATGGTCGGCGACGGCGTTCTGCCCTCCAACGAAGGCCGTGGCTACGTTCTGCGCCGTCTGCTGAGACGTGCTGCACGTCACGGACGTATGCTCGGCTACACAAATTCCTTCCTGCACGAGGTATGCGACACAGTAATCGACGAGAATCTCTCCGCTTACCCTGAGCTTGACGAGAAGCGTGCATACATCAAGAAGGTCATCAAGACTGAGGAGGAGAGCTTCGCAAAGACTGTTGACAAGGGAACAGAGATCCTGAACGAAATGATCGACGCTCTGCTTGCAAAGGGTGAAAAGACTCTCGCAGGAGCTGACGTATTCAAGCTGCACGACACCTACGGTTTCCCCCTCGACCTCACAAAGGAGATCCTCGAAGAGAAGGGTCTGGAGGCTGACGAGGATGGCTTCAAGGCTCTTATGCAGGAGCAGAAGGACACCGCCCGTGCAAACAAGAAGCTTGGCGGCGGCTGGGACAACGCAAAGAACTCCGAGCTGGATAACTACAAGACAAACTTCGTGGGCTATACAGGTCTCACATCCGATACAAAGATCCTTGCTCTCGTTAAGGACGGCGAGATCACTGAGCTGTGCGGCGCAGGCGACAAGGTAAGCGTTATCATCGAGAACACCCCCTTCTACGCTGAGATGGGTGGTCAGGTAGGCGACTGCGGTACCATCACAAACGGCACAAGCGTTATCCGTGTTGACGACACACAGAAGCTCACAGGCGGCGCATATATCTGCAGCGGTGAGGTGCTGGCAGGCGGATTCTCCGTAGGCGATAACGTGACCGCAACAGTTGACAGCGAGAAGCGTTCCGCAACTGAGCGCAACCACACCTGCGCACATATCCTGCAGAGCGCACTGAGAGAAGTTCTCGGTGACCACGTTCACCAGAGCGGCTCTTATGTTGATCCTTACAGATGCAGATTCGACTTCAGCCACTTCAATGCAGTTACTCCCGAGGAGCTTGCAAAGATCGAGGCTTATGTAAACAAGGTAATTCTTGAGGGCGTTCCCGTTGTTACCGAGGAGCTGCCCATCGAGGAGGCTAAGAAGAAGGGTGCTATGGCTCTCTTCGGCGAGAAGTACGGCGATGTTGTTCGAGTTATAACAGTCGGCGAGTACTCCACAGAATTCTGCGGCGGTACTCATCTGAAGAACTCCGCTTGTGCTGGTCTGTTCAAGATCGTTTCTGAGACATCCGTTGCAAGCGGCGTGAGAAGAATCGAAGCTGTGACAGGTATGAACGTTCTGGAGCTGCTGAACTCCTACAAGGATACTGTAGTAAAGGCTGCCGATACCCTGAAGATCGCTAATACAAACGAGCTTGTAAAGCGCTGCGAGAACGTTATGTCCGAGCTGCGTGAGAAGGATAAGAAGATCGAAGCTATGCAGCAGGCTGCGGCTAATGCTCAGATGGGCAACCTCGGCGATAGCTGTGCAGAGGTAGCAGGCGTGAAGATCATCACCGCTGCTCTGGATGGCACAGGCGCTGACGGTCTCAGAAAGATCGGCGACAGCCTTGCAGACAAGTTTGACTGCTTCATAGCAGTTCTTGCCGGCACTAACGAAGGCAAGAGTAACATCCTGTGCAAGAGCTCCAAGTCCGCTGTGGAGAAGGGCGCTAATGCCGGCACACTCGTTCGTGAGATCGCTGCAGTTGCAGGCGGCAAGGGCGGCGGAAAGCCCGATCAGGCTATGGCAGGTATCCCCGATGCTTCCAAGATCGCTGAGGCTCTGGCTGCTGCCGAGGGCATCGCTGCAAAGTATATCAAGTAACTTTTACCCCGTCTTTGCCTGAAATGTTGTAAGATAATATGGTACGGTCTTTGGATAGTCGTTCAAAGACCGTATTGTGTAAATTGGAGGATATATGGCTATTTTAAATGACACAGAACTCACCACCGATGAGGAACGCAAAATAACCAATAGCCTCAATGAAACAGAGATCGAAACAATAGAATCTGATATAATGATCAAAACGCAAGACGAATACGAATGCAAGCAAAAACGCATCAGCAGTACCATAATGTTAACGCTTATTTCTGTGTTATGCGCTATTGCCATTCTTTTTTGCTTCGCAATGATCGTCTTTGCAAGCATATTTGCACCACAACACTAATAGGAGGAAACCAAAATGGAAAACTGCTTATTCTGCAAAATAATCGCAGGGGAGATCCCCTCAACAAAGGTATACGAGGACGACAAGTGCCTTGCATTCCGTGATATCGCACCCATGGCACCCACACATATTCTCGTAATTCCGAAGTCCCACATCGGCGGTGTGGATGAGATAACAGCCGAAAACAGCGCTATCGTTGCTCATATCTTCTCTGTTATCCCTCAGATCGCAAAGGAAGAGGGTCTTGTGAACGGCTACCGTGTTGTATCCAACGTTGGCGAGGACGGCGGTCAGACCGTTAGACATCTGCACTTCCATATTCTCGGCGGTAAGAAGCTCAGCACAGAGATGGCTTAATATATTTGCAAAATCCTATCGGATTTTGTGCCGCTTTGCGGCACGCAAGCTTCGCTTGCTGCAAATCTATCTTACGATCACCTTGCGGTGATCGTCGATGTGCAATTATATTTATTACGATGCATTAAGGAGCAATAAGTGGCTAAAATAGAAGAAGCACGACTGAAAGCCGACCTCAAAGCAGGACAGCTTGCCCGTGTGTATTTCCTGTTCGGCGAGGAGCATTTCCTCACAAAGACATACGAAAACAAGATAATAGAAGCGGCACTGGGGGCAGACCCCTCAGACCTCAACTTCGTGCGCTTCAATGAGGCTCCACCATCGGACAGCCTGTCAGATTTTGCGGATAGTATGCCGTTCTTCTCGGAGTACAAGGTCATAGTGATATCCGATCTGGATGCGGACAAGCTGGACAACAACGAGCTTGCCGCTTATCTCTCCATAATCGAGGAGCTGCCTGATACCACTGTGCTGGTGATATCCCAGACAGGCATCGAGATAGACACAAAGAAGCCAAAGGCAAAGATGAAAAAGCTGATGGCAGCCGCAGAGAAGTGCGGCGTTCTGTGCGAGATGAAGTACATGAGCGCTTCTCAGCTCTCAAAAATGGCGGCAAAAAAAGCTGCTCGTCTCGGCTGCAACCTTTCGGAGCAGAACGCAGTGTTATTGGCAGAGCTTTGTGGAAGAGATATGCAGCTTTTGTCAACAGAGGTGCAGAAGCTTTGTGATTATACGGTCAACGGCGAGATAACAAAGGATGCTATTGACGCCCTTGTACCTAAGCTGGTCGATACAAGCATATACACACTGGCATCAGAGCTTTTTGCAGGCAGAGTGGCTAACGCCTTTCAGATACTGGATGACCTGTTCGTACAGCGCATGGAGCCTGTTGTCATACTCGCTACGCTGTCGGGACATTTCGTGGACTGCTATCGTGCGAAGCTGGCAATGCTCGCAAGGAAGTCTGCAAACGATGCCGCAGCTGCATTCAACTATCCGAGAAACCGCACATTCGTGCTGACTAAGGCTTATAACTCGGTGAAGTATCTCTCCGTTGAATATCTGAAAGACTGCATTGATATTCTCTACCGCACAAATCTGCTGCTGAACTCCTCAAAGGCTGACAGGAGAACACTTCTGGATCAGGCGCTGACAGAGATATCCGTATTAAAACGCACATGATAAAGATAAAACAAGCAATAGTAGTGGAGGGGAAATACGACAAGATAAGACTATCAAGCCTTGTTGATGCCGTTATTATCCCCACAGGCGGCTTCGCCATCTATAAGGACAAGGAGAAGCAGGAGCTTATCCGCTCCCTTGCCGCCAAAAACGGCATAATCATCCTTACAGACAGCGACAGTGCCGGCTTTCAGATACGCTCCCATCTGCGGAATATCGTAAAGCAGGGGGAAATAATAAACGTGTACATTCCCGATATTTTCGGGAAGGAGCGGCGCAAGGCTCAGCCCTCAAAGCAGGGCAAGCTGGGCGTTGAGGGCATGACCACCGAAGTGCTTCTAGAAGCCTTTAAAAAGGCAGGAGTCATTGCCGATGAGGCCGCACCTAAATCCGATCCGATAACCAAAGCCGATCTCCTGGATATGGGTCTTATCGGCGGAGAAAACTCGGCGATAATGCGTGCTGAGCTGCAAAGAAGTCTGGGACTTCCCGAGCTGCTCACCGCAAATATGCTTATAGAAATACTTAACGTCATGTATACGAGAGAGGAATTTCTCTCACTGACGGAACAAGGGGGATAAACTATGGTCTTTTCCAGCCTGACATTCTTATTTGCGTTTCTTCCGATAACGCTGATATTGTATTATCTTATGCCTAACAACAAGGCAAGGAATGTCATCATACTGATGAGCGGCATCGTATTCTATGCATGGGGAGAGCCGCTGTATGTATTCGCTATGCTGCTGTCAACAGCTATCGACTACTTCGCAGGTATCATCATCGACAAGTATGATGACAAGCCTAAAATCAGAACTATCAGTCTTATAGTATCGCTGGTGATGAACCTTTCTCTGCTGGGCACGTTCAAGTACCTCGGCTTCCTGATAAACTCCGCAAATGCATGGTTCGGTCTGGATATACCCAACCCCAACCTGCCGCTGCCTATCGGTATCAGCTTCTTCACATTCCAGTCAATGTCCTACACCATTGACCTGTACAGAAGAAATATCAAGGTGCAGAAGAATCCTGTAAGCTTTATCGGATTTGTATCTCTGTTCCCGCAGCTGGTTGCAGGCCCTATCGTAAGATACGAGGACATTCAGCACGAGATTGACAACCGCACGCTCACCGAAAAGCAGGTCGGCGACGGCATATGCCGCTTCATCACAGGACTTGGCAAGAAGGTGCTGATAGCAAACAACATCGGCGCACTCTGGACAAGTGTAAAGACTATGGCGGGCTTCGATTACTCCGAGCTTTCCGTTGTTACCGCATGGCTTGGTATACTCGCATTCACCTTCCAGATCTTCTTTGACTTCAGCGGCTATTCCGACATGGCTATAGGTCTGGGTAAGATGATGGGCTTCAACTTCCCCGAAAACTTCGATTATCCGTATATGTCGCACAGCATCTCAGAATTCTGGAGACGCTGGCACATGACTCTCGGTGCATGGTTCAAGAGCTATATCTATATCCCCCTCGGCGGTAACCGCAAGGGCAAGTGGAGAACGATATTCAATCTGCTTGTAGTATGGACCGTAACAGGCGTATGGCACGGCGCAAGCTGGAACTTCATGCTGTGGGGTCTGTACTTCGGCTTGCTTATCATAATAGAACGGCTCTTCCTCGGAAAGCTACTTGAAAAGCTGCCCACATTCTTCAGCTGGATATACACCTTTGTGCTGGTAGTATTCGGCTGGGTAATGTTCGATGCAGTTGATCCCACAACAGTAAACATCGGCGAGATGTTCTCGCAGGTAGGCACATATATCGGTGCAATGTTCGGCGCAAACGGCGTGTTCATGGATGATTTCGCAACCAGCGCTATCATGAACTACGGCATCATCTTTGCAGTGTGCATCCTCGGCAGCTCCGATCTTATCAAGATGTTCGTGAACTTCATAAAGGAAAAAGCCCCCACTTGGGTGCGCTACGGAGCGCCTATCGTACAGCTTTGCGTGATGCTGGCTGCTGTGGCATATCTCGCCACCTCGAACTACAATCCGTTCCTGTATTTTAATTTCTAAGGAGGGAGAAGCATGAAATTCAAAATGACGCCCGAAAAGCTGATGATCGCACTGTTTGCGGTAGTGCTGCTGGGCATTCCGATCGTTACTATAGCTCTCCCCAATCAGGAGCGCAGCGAAAATGAAAACCGTACTCTGGCAAAGCTTCCTACACTTATCAACGAAAAGAAGTTTGAAGCCGCAGAAAGCTTCGGCGACTACATTGAAGCAATCAAGTGGGATTATATCACAGTCCGTGACAAAAACAGCTATATGGATGATCTTGAAGTATACTATTCCGATCATCTTGCAGGTCGTGAGACATGGGTACAGGCAAAAAACAGAATGGAAGCGCTTATCGGCAAGGAAGAGATCAACGGCATCTATACTTTTGACGATCAGATGATTCAGGTGTTCAAGGAGTATGATGAGAAGGCTGTTTCAGACTCTCTCAAGGCAATGAGTACTTTTGCGGCAAATCATGCAGAGCTTCCTTGCACATTTATGCTCGCACCTACTGCACAGGAGATATTCTCTGCTGAGATGCCAAACTACAACGGCTATCTCAGCCAGAAGACCTTTATTGAGAGCTGTTACGGCAATGTCACCGACATTACGACCGTAGACTGCCTGAGCTATCTCTCCGGTCATAAGGACGATTATATCTTCTACCGTACTGACCACCACTGGACCAGTCTCGGTGCCTATTACGCATACTGTGCAGCAGGAAAGGCTCTCGGCTATAGTCCGTACAGCCTCTCCGAATTCAACATTGAGACCGCAAGCAGCGATTTCCTTGGCACACTGTACTCAAAGACACTGGACAGCTCTATAACGCCCGATTCCATCGACTATTATCATCTCAAGAACAACGCTCCGAACATCACTATGACTGTGTTTGACGGCGCTAATGAAACAAAGTACGACAGCCTGTATGTGCGTGAGTATCTTGCTGTAAAGGATAAATACTCCTCCTTCACAGGCAGCAATCAGCCTATCATCAACATTGAGACAGATCTTGACAACGGCAAGCGCCTGCTGCTCATCAAGGACAGCTATGCGCACAGCCTTGTACCCTTCCTCGCTAACCACTACGAAAAGATCACCATGGTAGATATGCGTTATATCAACGGAGATCTCAACTACTTCCTGGATATGGACGAGTACACTCAGGCTCTGTTCATGTACAATGCAGTTTCTTTCGGTGAAGATGAGACTGCACGCAAGATCATGCTCACAAAATGAGAGAGCTGAATCTAACTGTTACCGCAGAGGAGAGTGGCTGGCAGCTTCAGCGCCTGCTGAAAGCACACGGCTTCTCTCACAGAACGATAACAAAGCTTAAACACACAGGCGGACTCACACGGAGCGGTCAATTGATCCGCTCCATTGACCCTGTGGCCGAAGGAGATATCATAACCATAGTGCTGGAAGACGAAGGCGGACTCGTGCCAAATGCAGCGCTATCGGCGGGTATAGCATATGAGGACGAAGACATCATCGTGTTCGATAAGCCGCCATATATGGCGGTACACCCCTCTATAAAGCACAGAAACGACACGCTCGGCAACTTCTTTGCCGCACTTCATCCCGATACGCCTTTCAGGGCAATAAACCGCCTTGACCGTAACACTTCGGGACTCTGCATATGCGCAAAGAATCGTTATGCAGCAGCTGCGCTGGCGAAAAAGATCAGCAAGGTATATTATGCAATTGTTGACGGAGATATGGGCAGCGGTGAGATAAACGTTCCCATAGGCCGTGTGCAGGACAGCATCATCTACCGTAACGTGACCCCTGATGGTCAGCCTGCGCTGACTCTCTACACGGACGAGCGCCATGGCAACGGCAGAACGCTTTCCCGTGTTATACTCAAAACAGGTCGCACCCATCAGATAAGGGTACATTTCGCACACATAGGCTTCCCGCTGTGCGGAGACGAAATGTACGGCGGCGATCTCAGCTGTATTGACAGGCAGGCACTGCACTGCGGCGAGATAAGCTTCACGCATCCTGTAAGTGGCGAGCAAATCACCATCACTTCGCCTCTCCCACAGGATATGGAGTCGCTTCTTATAGAAAAGGACTGAAACACATGAAAAAACTACTGACAATACTGTCGCTCTGCACAGCGCTTCTGCTAACAGGCTGCTCAAAGGGCGAGAGCGTGTCCATAGATGGCAATTCCGCCACGCTCGATAACGCAGGGATCACGCTTAATTTCCCCACTGACTGGAATCTTAGCAGCGTTGACGATATATATCAGAACATGTACGACAACTACTACAGCTCCAATTTCACAAGCGTATCAGAAATGAAATCAGCGCTGACTGAATATGGACTTTCCTTCTACATATATGCTGACGCTGATAATGGCAGCGATAAGCTGTCTGTATGCAATGTATCTTCGCAGGATATCACTCCCGCCGAAGATGAAACCGATATTCAGCTGGAGGAATATGCACGTTCTGTACACGATTCATCCATCTTTGAATATCTCGCCAACGGCTCCAGAACAGGCGATGACAGCAGCTTTTCACAGGAGACCTACGGCGGTCAGACGGGCTATCTCTCCCATTACGAAATATATGACATCAACGGCGAGGAGCTTGTATTTAATGTTGGTTTTTCGGAATTCATGTTTCAGATAGATATGGAGCTTTACTCCATACAGGTCTGCTACTTCTCTGAATCGGAAAAAGAAGAGGCTCTGAGCATATTTGATAATATTACAGCTGCATAACACACAAAAAGGACTGTACTTTTGGTACAGTCCTTAATTTATTAATCATGATAGCTGCGTTTCTTATTCTGCATGACCAGCCTGACCATGTGCGAGGTGACAGGGCGCCTCAGAGGATCCTTCAACTGACGAACCTCCTCCAGATCACGCTCTACCGTGCTTCTGCGCAGCTTTGCAAATCTTGCAGGCACCATCTCAGCAGTGAGCCTTGACAGCGTTTCTACGCAAATCTCACAGTCGCAGGCGTTGAATCGGCGAAGTATCTCTGGAGCATGCTCCTCTATCACCAACGCAGTGAGATTGTAGGTTTCGGTATCTCCGCCGAATACCTCCTCCGCTTCACGCTTGATGATGCGCGATAGAGGCTCCAGACCTCTAAGACGGCGAGGGATGCTGCTCTTTCCCGCCATAATGGTGGGATTTATCATGTCATTCTTCTGCTCCACCAGCTTCATAACATGAGGAGTCTTGCTGCTTGGCTCGGCTGCTTCCTGCTGCTTGGCAGACTTTTTTGCAGGGGCCTTCTTTGCGCCCTTTTCCACTGTCTTTGTAGCGGAAGCTTTCTTTGTCTGCACCTTTTCAGTCGGCTTATTCTGCTTTGCAGCAGCTTGCTTTTTATCGACAGAAGCACTCGACTTATCCACAGGCTTTTTCGCCTCTGAAGGCTTTTTTGCAGGCGACTGTTTCTCCACTTTCTTTGCAGCTTTACCAACAGTCGCTGTCTTATCAGCAGTCTGCTTGGGAGCGCTTTTCGCCTTTGGCGCATTCTTGGACGCACTCTTTACAGGCGCTGTCTTACTTTCAGACACAGACTTGGCAGGTGACTTTGCCACAGATTTTTCCTCTGTAGCAGCCTGATTCTTGGTGCTGTCAGACTTTGCTTTGCTCTTGGTATTCTTTATTTCGGTCTTTTTGACGCTCATTTACCCTTTACTCCGCTCTTTTTCTTAGCAGTAGTTCCTGTAAGCTCATCAATAAATGCAGAAAACTCCTTAGCTGCCTTGGACTTAGGAGAGTATGTCATAATAGTCTCTCCGTGAGCAGGAGCCTCTGCAATGCACACGCTTGCGCTGATCCTTGTATCAAATATCTCAGTTTCAAGCTGCTCTGCGATCATCTGAGCAAGCTCCTCTACCTCTCTTGTGAGTGTGAGACGAGCGTTATACTTATTCAGCAGTATGCCACGCACCTTCAGCGATTTGTTATAATAACGCTGTACGGCAAATATAGTCTGCTTCAACTGAGCAATACCCTGCAGGCTGAGTATTTCACAAAGCATGGGGATAACCAGTTCATCGGATGCAGTATATGCATTGATCGTCAACACTGACAGTGCAGGGGGAGTATCTAAAATTATGTAATCATACTGATCCTTGATCTCTTCCAGCTGTTCACGCAGCACATATTCTCTGCCCACGCCTGTAAGCTCAAGCTCCACACCTGAAAGCAGAATGTTCGATGGGATAACATCGCAGATGCCACCTGTCTGGATAGCATCTGTAATATCGCAGTTGCCCTTGAACAGATCGTATACAGTGAAGTTATCGTCAGCCTCAACGCCGAGGCTGAAGCTCAGATTTCCCTGAGGATCGAGATCAATAGCAAGCACCTTATAGCCACGCTGAACAAGTCCGCCGCAAAGTCCGCAGCAGGTGGTGGTCTTACCTACGCCACCCTTCTGATTGGTAATTGCAATAACCTTTGCCAAAATTTGTACCTCCAAAGTCACTAGGGCGTACAGTTACTGTCCGCCCTATTGATGTTATGTTCAATTACTTGCCGCACAATTACGGACGTTTTCCCTGCGGCAACGATCTCAGGATCAGAATTCAGGGTCGATATACTCGCCGGAAGCGCTGTCCTCAGGATCGTAAACGTGGTAATTTGTCTTACCGTTCTTCTTTACGAAGTACATCGCAGTATCGGAGAATGCCAACAGCTCGTTGCAATCCTCAGAATGCTCAGGACAAAGTGCAATACCGATACTAGCCTTAACATTGATGGTCATGCTGCCGTCAGCAGTTGTATAACCGCCGTACAGCTCGTTGATGATATCCATGGAGATGTTCTCGATATTCTCGATATCCTCCTGATCTGTGAAACAGAGAACGAACTCGTCACCGCCGAAGCGTCCTGCGAAGCCGCCCTTATCTTCAACCTTGACACGGATCATATCAGCAACGTACTTGATTACCTCATCACCGATGGTGTGACCATATCTGTCGTTAATGAACTTAAAGTCGTCAACGTCGATGAACAGAAGTGCGATCTTCTTACCATTGCGACGCTCAAGCTCTGCAGTAAGTGTTCTTGTAAATGTGTTTCTGTTGTACAGCTGTGACAGGAAGTCGAAGCTTGCACGCTCGGAAAGCTGCAGCTCCATCTTCTTCTCGTTATCAATATCGGTCATAACGCCGATTACTCTCAGCGGCTCACCGAGACGGTCTGTGATGCAGACAGCTCTCAGAGATACCCAGATAACAGCGCCGGACTTAGCCTTGAGCTGATACTCACCGCTGTAGCCGTTCTTGTCACGCAGCAGCTGGTTGATATCTCTCTTATACTTTTCAGCGTCCTCACTACTCATCAGAGCATCTATGAACTTACCGTTGGAAAGTGTGGAATTTACTGTGTCGATATCGAACTTTGCAAGAGCATTATCCGATACATACATCTGCTCCTTGTGGAAATCCCACTCGAACAGCATGTTGTCAGACAGCTCTGCAATGGTACGGTGACGCTCCTCGCTCATCGTTACCTCATCCAGCATATCGTTGAAGGACTCCATGATACGGCCAAGCTCGCTTCTTCTGTTCTTGATAGTGAAACGGATATCGTAACCGTTCTCTTCTTCAGAGATAGCGTCCATTGTACGGAGCATATCATGCATACTTCCGATAAATCTGGAAATGATTATCATAGCCAGCAGTGCAGCCAGTGCGCATACTACAGCGATAACGCCCCAACCGATAAGAACCGCAGCAAGGGAGAAGTTATTGAATGTTGCAGTATCCACAACACCGATCCATCTCCACTCGCTTACATTGGGGATAACACCGCAGGCGTAAGCATACTTGCCCATCTTGCCAGTGTCAAGGATCTGAGTAGAAGATGTAACAGCAACGGTCTGCGTAGCGCTTCTCATCATAGCGAGATCTTCTGCTATAGATGCATCGTTGCCGATCATAAGATCGTTATTGAGGTTAATGGTATTGTCGCTGCCATCAAACAGCACCATGTGACCGCCTTCGAGGAAGTTGCCGCTGAGTGCCTTTGCAATATTGCTGTCAGCACCTACAGATACTACTGCAACTACATGGCCGAGTGCGCCAACGCCGCCCATGGGATCCTCATAGATCTCCTTGGAAACGTAGAATGCATCAACATTACCATAGCTGCTCCACTTCAGCAGACCTGATACAGGAGAAAGAGCATCACTGTAATGATCGAACTTGCTGTTCTTATTGCCTGCTGCGGAAGCAATGATATCACCATTTGTTCCGAGGATCATCAGATCGATAAAGTCGGCATTTGCATCGGTATAAGCCTTGAGTACGTTACCGATATCGCCCTTACCGCTTGCAGCGTCGATAACAAACTCAGACTTGGCAAGGTTAGTCACTGTTCCTGTATAGCCAGAGAACAGATGATCCAGTGCCACTGATTTTGATCTGGATACCGACTGCAGTGTGTCTGTCTTTGCATCGCTCTCATAACCGATCGTTGAGAATGTTCCCACAACACCCACAATAAGTGCAGGAAGTATTGCAAAAACCAACAGAATTACCGTGAGAACGACTTTTAATTTTGCGTTGCCCATCTTGAATTGATCCCCCTAAATATGTATTTCTAATATTGATTGATAAGCATATCAAAAATCCATTTCGTTTGCCATTTCTTTCTGGCGCTGAGCGAACTGGACTTTATAGATGAATTTTCCGATGTAATCCTCCTGAGAAGCCGTAAGCCCCTGGAACTCACATCCGTATCCCTTTATCTCGCCGTCGGGATAGCGCTGCACACGAAGTACCTTCGCTATGGCATTCAGACGATAATCAACAAAGAGATCGATATCGATACAGATCAGATCATCCTGCTGCAGCATCTCCTGCCCGCAGCTCATGAAAACACCGCCGATATTGATATCGTGTATCTGAATCGGAACAGGCTCTTCGTAACGGAACGTTTCATCATCACGGACGATGAACAGAAGCCTGCCTCTTTCATTTACTTTAATTTTGAAATATCTTCGCCGTTCTTCAAGCACCTGAGTTTCCCTGTTTTTGAGAACTCTCACATTGAGCTGAGTATCCAGCGAGATGGTCACCTGTCCCGGATATTTGATTCTGTCACCAGCTTTGGTGGTGGATATGACGTGAACACGCTCGTTCTTATCAAACTCACGCAGGCCATTTCCTTTTATGATGAGAATGCTTTCCTCATCACTTTCAATGTTCTTCGGGAACACGAAATTCTTTTCAGAGCTGACAGCAATAACGCCGTTCTTATCCAGGATCTCAACCTTTATGATCTTGTTTCCCAAAAACAAAAGCATCAACCCTCTACTGATATTTGAAAAGCCACACTAACACCTTCAAAGCATTATATGGCAGAATAGTTCTTTTACTATTATACAATAATAAACAAAATAAATCAAGCGTTATCGGCCAATTTCTCAATAATTAACATATTTTTTTAATTTTTTTGGGTAACATAACAAAATGTACGACTCGCAAACGGTAATGTCGCATAAAAGGGGAGGACATCAGTCCTCCCCTTTCACGATATTTGCTATGTATTAAACGATCGCAGCCTTCAACGCTTCAGCCTTGTCGGTGCGCTCCCATGCTACGCCGAGATCCTCACGACCCATGTGACCGTAAGCAGCCAGCTGCTTGTACTGGGGCTTGCGCAGCTCCAGAGTGCTGATGATGGCAGCGGGACGGAAATCAAATACCTTTCCTACCGCCTCAGCTATCTGCTCATTGGAATACTTACCTGTGCCGAAGGTGTCGACCATGATGGAAACAGGCTTTGCAACACCTATAGCATAAGCTACCTCGACCTCTGCACGCTCTGCAAGACCTGCAGCTACGATATTCTTTGCAGCATAACGAGCCATGTATGCAGCGGAGCGGTCAACCTTCGTGGGATCCTTGCCGCTGAATGCGCCGCCGCCGTGGCGTGCATATCCGCCGTATGTATCAACGATGATCTTACGGCCTGTCAGACCACTGTCGCCCTGAGGTCCGCCCACTACGAAACGGCCTGTGGGGTTCACGAAATACTTTGTATTCTCATCCAGCAGCTCTGCGGGAACAGTTGTCTTGATGATCTTCTCGATAACATCTGCACGGATCTGCTCCAGAGTAGCCTCTGCCTTGTGCTGGGAGGATACTACAACAGCGTCCACACGAGCAGGCTTACCATCAATATACTCTACAGTTACCTGAGTCTTTCCGTCGGGAAGCAGGTAAGGCAGTGTGCCGTTCTTGCGCACCTCGGTCAGCTTCAGAGCCAGCTTGTGTGCAAGGCTTACGGGCATAGGCATAAGCTCAGGAGTCTCTGTGCATGCATAACCGAACATCATACCCTGATCGCCTGCACCTGTATCACAGAGGTTCTCCTCTCTGCCTTCAAGAGCGTTGTTTACGCCCATAGCGATATCGGGGGACTGCTTATCGATGGTGGTGAGTACTGCGCATGTGTTGCAGTCAAAGCCGTATTCGGAATTATCGTAACCGATCTCTCTTACGGTCTCACGAACGATTGCGGGGATGTCGATCTGAGCGGATGTGGTGATCTCGCCCATTACCATTACCATACCTGTTGTGGTGCAGGTCTCGCAGGCAACTCTGCCCATGGGATCCTGTGCTAAGATAGCGTCCAGAACTGCGTCGGAGATATTATCGCAGATCTTATCGGGATGACCCTCAGTAACGCTCTCGGATGTGAATAAAAACTTGTTCATTTGTTACTTCCTTTCTTGATTCCTGTTACTTGCAACAAAAAACGCACTCCTCAGGAGTGCGTAACCTTCGTTCAACACTCCTTATCTTTCGGCTTTCGCCGCAGGATGTAGCACCTTTTTCCTTGTGGGAATAGGTTGCCGGGCTTCATAGGGACCAGTCCCCCGTCAGATGACCAGAAGCCACTCTTGATAAGGTTTTTTGTTGATATCAGTATAACATATATAAGTGCCGCTGTCAATAGGGCACACAAGTTTTTTTATTGGCAAAAATCCCCGTTTCCATGTTATCGGAAACGGGGATATACTATCATGCAATGCTTGCGGAATTGCCCAGCGGAACTACAAAATCCTTGTAATTCTCATCGTACAGGTCAAAATAGTAGAAGTCGATGAATTCAGTCTCGGTGGGAACCACAAAGAACATCTCGCCGCTCAGTGTTTCGCCTGCGGCGATATTAGCCTGTGCGGGGAAATCAACCACGCTCTCCTCAGTAAGAGCATAGCAGTAATCCTCATCACCATCGCCCCAGTATACGCTGAAGTAGTAAGCGCCTGTCTCTACAGGCTCTGCGGAGGTGCCTTCCATGGTCATGTCAACTGCGATGAACTTGTAGCCTTCCTCAAGATCTGCCTGGGTGTATCCGCCGACAGTATCTACAGTACGAACGCCGTTTACTGTCATATCGAATACAGTTGTACTCATCTTATCGCCGATAGCAGCGCCTGTGAACTCAGGCTGATAAGGATCCTCAAGATATCCGAGATCCTTCAGCTCTACCTGATAGATATCACCGATAGAATCATCCTCAAAGATAGCAACATAGCGGAAATACAATGTCTCTGCATCCTTAGGCACAAGGAAGAACACGTTGCCCTCTGCCTTCTCATGGAACTTCAGATCCTGAGAATAGGGGTAGCCGTCAAAGCCGAAACCATCCTCCTCGATAGCGTATGCCATCTCAGCCTCGGTATCGCCCCATACCACGTCGAAGTCATATGTGCCTACATTGATGGTCTCTGTGAATGTACTCTTTACCGCCACATGAACTGCAAGATATTCGTAATTGGGATCGTTGGGAACATAGCCGCTTACGGAGTTCATTCTGTAAGCCTCTACAACGTTCATTGTGAAGAACTCGGTACGCAGATCGTCACCGATCTCACCTGTCTTGTCTGCCTCATCGAGCTTTTCAGCTTCGCTCTCTGTGCCTGCTTCGGCAGAAACGACAGCCTCATCTGTTTCGTTAACGGTACTAGTCTCCTTATCGCCGCAGCCTGCAGCGGCAAGTGTGATAGCTGCTGCCATAAGTATAGCAAGTATCTTTTTCATGTCATACCTTCCTTTATCTTTATTGATATTTATTATATCGCTTAACAGTATAATGCCATTCTGCTGAAAAGTCAATAGTTGTAACGCCTTAACAAGTTTTTTCGGCATATACATGAAAAATGTATCACTTTCGTGGATAATTATTGACACAATCCATAGCCATAAACGAGAATATCCCCCGCTCTGTTGAACGGGGGATAATTATGTATCAAGGAATTACATCTCGATTATAACATCGTTCTCAGCCTTGAGGATGGAGTCAAGGATCAGCTTGCCCTCGATCTTCTCGCCGTTAACGATAACAGCCTTTACGCCATGCTCGGAACCGTTGGGGTTCTTAACAGTAACGTGCAGCTTCTTGCCACGGAATGTCTTTTCCATGGTGTATTCCTTCCACTCGGAGGGAATTGAGGGATCGATCACGAGACCCTTTGTCTCAGGGTTCAGACCGAGGATACCCTCTGTTGTACCTACCATTACGGTGGAAGCTGTACCTGTCAGCCAGTGAACGTGTGCACGGCCTGCGAAGGGAGAATCCTTACCCTCAACGAACTGACCGTATACATACGGCTCAAGCACTCTGTGCTCAGCGTTGTCGTTGTAGGTTGCAGGAGCTGCCTCTGTCCAGTACTGGTAAGCACGGTTACCGTGACCCAGCTTGGACTCAGCAAGGATCAGCCAGCCCTGAGGCTGAGAGAAGATACCTGCGTTCTCCTTGGTGCACTTGTTGAAGCACTGCATCAGAGCGCCCTGGAAGCCGTGATTTACATAAGGAGGATACATTACCATTGCGCCGTAGGGAGTGTTCAGCTCTCTGTAAACGCTCTCCATAGCTGCTTCCTGCTGCTCCTTGGTACCGAAACCGGAGATTACAGACCAGGACTGGGGATTCAGCCACATAGATGCCTCGGGATCGGTTCTCTGACCGATGATGGTACCATCTTCCTTATAGCCACGGATCCATCTGTCCTCGTTCCAGCAAGCGGAGAGGATCTCATCCAGCTTAGCGCCGATCTCGTCGAGGTACTTGATGTAGTCAGCGTCGTTCTTCTCAACTGCGTATGTACGCAGGATCTTGATAGCATATACCAGCTGGAATGCAACGAATGTGGACTCGCCCTTCTTGCCCAGACGCAGACAGTCGTTCCAGTCAGCGTGCAGGCCTGCAGGCATGCCGTGGTTGCCCAGGTGGTTCATGGAGAAGTCGATAGCTCTCTTCAGATGGTCGTAAACAGTACCCTTCTCGCCATCGTTAGCATAGAAGATCTCCTCATCAAGGAATGCGCTGTCGCCGCTCTCGGAGATGTACTTGTAGATCGTGGGGAACAGCCACAGAGCATCGTCTGCACGATAGCTGGGGTGGCCTGTTTCCTTTGCATATGCGGTGTTCTCGTCCTCCTCATCAGGGTGGTTCTCCTGACCTGCCTGATGTGTGTACTTAACGAGAGGCAGACCTGCACCGTTTGTTACCTGAGCGGAAAGCATGAAGATGATCTGCTGCTTAGCCATCTCGGGAGCGAGGTGGATGATACCCTGGATATCCTGTACAGTATCACGGTAGCCGAAGCCGTTTCTCAGACCGCAGTACTGGAAGGAAGCTGCTCTGGACCAGATAAAGGTGATGAAGCAGTTGTATGCATTCCAGGTATTGACCATGTTGTTGAAGTTCTTATCGGGAGTGTTTACCTGCAGATTAGCAAGCTTTCCGTGCCAGTATTCCTTCAGCTCTGCAAGTTCCTTCTCAACAGTGCCCTTGACATCATACTTAGCGATGAGAGCGCTGATCTCAGCCTCTGTTCTGGGACCGCCGATGATGTATGTCAGCTCCTTTGTCTCGCCGGGCTGCAGAACGATATCACTCTGCAGTGCGCCGCAGGAATTGGTGTTGTAGTTCAGATCGCCCTTCAGACCCTCTTCGATGCCCTTGGGGTTAGCATAGCTTCTGTAGGAGCCTACAAAAGAATCTCTGTCGCCGCAGAATGCGTCAGCCTTAGCCTGTGCAAGTCCGAGGAAACGACCACTGTTGGGGTTGTAAACCTCGTTCTGCATCTGGTGGATGTAGTTGCCCTTGAAATATGTGCGTGTGATGAACAGAGTGTACTGCAGATTTACCTGATCCTGCTCGTAGTTGGGATCGTTAACGAATTCGCAGTAGCCTGTTACAGCAAGCTTTCTGGGCTTTGTATCGGTATTTGTAACCTTAGCTGCCCATACCTCATAGGTAGCATCCTTGGGAACATAGTATGTTACTA
>JAZSGG010000047.1:0-14356 GCA_045532595.1 Oscillospiraceae bacterium
AGGGGAGTTTTGTTGTATATGATGTTTATTTGGGACAAAAGTGTGCTGAAAAAGACAAGAAAATCTATTTGCAATGAGATATAATAATTTCAGGGGGATAAATATGGAATGGGTAAGTATTCTCGAATCAGCTATTGAGCATATCGAAACACATATATACGAGGATATCAACGAGGAAAAGGTAGGCAGACAACTGAATATATCACCGTATTATCTTAGCAAGGCATTTCATCTTCTTACTGGTTATACGATCGCTAAGTATATCCGTAACCGACGGCTGTATCTGGCTGCACTGGATATCATCGACGGAAGCAAGTCGCTGATAGATATTGCATATGACTACGGATACGATACGCTTGAGAGCTTTCTGAAAGCGTACTATCGCTTTCATGGCGTTACTGCGAAAGAGACCAGAAAGAATTATTATAAGATACGAGTGTTTAGTCGTATTACTATCTCAGTTTCAATAAACGGCGGTAATTGCGAGCTTGCTCCGAAGATTGAGCAGTTGCCAGCATTTGTGATATATGGCGTTAGCAGAAGGATCGATATGGATAAGGCGTATGATGAAATCCCAAAATTTTCAGATGAAATATGCCAACGTTATTCGTACCTGTTCGATGGCCTTTCCCCTACTTTATATGGTGTGTGTTACGATGTGGGATGTGATTCTGATTCTATATTGTACTATTTCGGTGTTGGCGAGTGCAATATTGAGCTTCCTTCTGAAGTCGAAAGAATAATCATACCCGAAAAGACTTGGGCAAAGTTTATATGCATCGGTCCCAGTCCTGCTACACTGCATTCGATCAATTCGAAAATATTCTGTCAATGGCTGCCTAAAAACAAGGAATATGCTCTTGATGGCAATTTCAATGTTGAGCTGCACCATTCAGGTCAGAACAACGATAACGATCATTACAGCGAGATATGGATACCGATACGAAAACTATCCCCATAACCTGAAAGGAGTATTTTATGTCGAAAAAACACAAAGTAATCAGGATCTTTTCGATCTGTGTACCTGTCATCGCTATTTTATATGTGGCGTTGGAACTTGTCATAGGTTACTCATTGTATTCGGATAACACCGACAGCGTGACCAACCAGAGAACATCGGATCAGGTGCTTGTTGACTGGCTGGTGAATGATAAAGGATATGATGTAGATGCTTTTAAAAGCAAATATAATGTCGAAGAGATATCTATTCACAGTAGCACGGGCGATCATAGCATACCTGCCAGCTATATATACGGAACAGTAGAGAACGACCGATCTGCAAGCACCATAATTATGGTACACGGTCTGTACGGAAACCGCATATCCAATTATCCTGTTGCAGAGATATTCCTTGAGATGGGTTGGAACGTAATTACATACGATCAGCGTAGCTCAGGTGGTAATACGGCACCGCATACGACCTTTGGATATCTGGAAAGTCTGGACCTTGTTGATTACACAGCTTTTGCAGCAGAGAATGTGGCGGAGGGAAATCATATAGCTGTATGGGGTCAGTCGATGGGTTCGGCAACAGTACAGAATGCTATGGACGACGAGCTTTTTGCCTCAGTGGTGGATATGGTGATTTTGGATTGTCCTATGGGCGATATGAAGTCTATTATAGGTGCAAAGGGTATTTCCGGAGTATTTTCCGATATGCTTTTAAAAAAGAATCTCGGTTTCGGCTATGATGATCAGAGCGTCTATCATCAGATACGGGATACAGATATCCCTGTGCTTATTGTCGGCAGTAAGGCGGATGAGCGTATTCCCTATGCAGTGGCAGAGAGCATCTTTGAAACTATACAGAATGAAAACAAATATATTTTTTATGTAGAGGATAGTGCTCATTCCGATATATATTTTGATCATCCTGAGGAATACAGAAAGGCTGTTAAGGAATTTATCTCAGATAATCTGATCAATGAATGATTATTCGTATTTCCTCCCCTGCTTCGGCAGGGGAGTTTTTGTCGCCTTGTTTTGTGAAATCAATTGACACAGCCTCTCTTTTTTGCTATAATTAAATTGTATAGTTATACTATTTTCAATTCATGATATCTATAAGTGGATATGGAATTAGTATTATATCCGAAAGGAGGCATTTTATTGGCAGCTGAAGAAAAGATCGTTATTGAGACTGTACAGCAGGAGACTGTCGTACAGGCAGTTATGCAGGAGCAGCCGCCCCGCACTCAGGAGGAGATGGACGCCCGTGACCGTGACATCCTTGCAGCGTTGGATCAGATGCTGGAGCGCCATCACACACCGCCGTCGAAAGGTCCGCATCAGCCTGAGGAATCCGCAATAGAGAAGTTCGCTATTGGCATGGTGAGAAAGGGAGCAGGTATCGTTTCGCTCTCGTTCACGCTGATATTTATGGGAATCGTGGTGATCTGCTGCTTTTTTGCGGACAGACCTGATTATCTGCTGCCCATGAAGTTGGCGCCTGTGTCCGCCGTTTTGTTGGGACTTGAGCTTTTTGTGTATCATATAGCGTCAGGCAGGAAGTTTCGCATACATATCCCTGCAATAATCATCACTGCGCTCATCATTGCAGGCTGCTGCACTATGGCGGTGGTCATGAACCGCTCTTACACCGAGACCCGTACCGAGTTTAATAACAGGAGCATTGCAGCGGAGATATACGAAAAGGGATATCACGAGCTGCGTCACGCTGCGGATATCAAGGAGATCGAGGTCGAGGTGGAGCTTAATCCCGATGGCGCAGCGAGGATTGAGGGCATTGATTCACTTTCGGCTGATGATACAGTTGTGCTGACAGTGACTTTCTCAGGCTCTTACAATGGCCCTGCAGCCTTTGCATCCGAGTGCAAGACAGTCATAGACGCATATCGCTTTCTCGGCATTCCTGTGACTGATTTCCATTTCATCAACGACAGCCGTTTCAGTTCGTTCAGGCTGGATGTCAAGGGACAGTTCATGCAGGATTATTCCGAGGATGATCTCATAGACGAGATCGCTTATGTATATGTTGAAGATTATGATTATATTGAAGATCTTCAGGATTTTGTGGGAGAGACCACTGAAACTGCAGAAACAGCAGAATAATTTTTAAGAGTTGCATTAAGATCAATATCGGCTAATATGATTTATAAGTGCAGGTTATTTGATATGAAATAGCCTGCATATATTACCGATGAGAGAAAGGGAAAAAATGAATAACGAGAAAAGAACCGAGATATATGGTTGTATATTAAGACAGTTCCCTGATGAGGGTATTTACAGGATAACACGAGTAACCGAGTGGCTCGCTACTAATGGATACTCTCTTGAAAAGCTAGGCTATGCGGATTTCCGCAGCTTTGCGGAGGATTTCCCTGAAGCGCTTTCGCTACATCCGATGGACGGCGGAAACACCTATGTTATAATCAGAAACTGGGAGGGTGCAGAACGCCCTGTCATCAGCGGACATCCTGCTGACAGCTTTTTTGGCAGCACTACGCTGATCCTGAATGATGATATAATCGAGATGTCGCAGCAGTCGCTGTATGCGCTGACAAAGGTGCTTGGCAACGGACTATCCGTGCAGGAGATGAAGCAGCATATCTATGACCGCTTTGCCCATGCAAAGGAAAGCAACACGCTGAATTTCTTCAGCGAGAGATATACGTTCCCGATAGATTGCTGCGCAGACGGATTTCTGGTAAACGGAATAATTACGAAGAATCTCAGCCCCCGTGGAAAGAGCCTGTATTTTTCCTTTGAAAAGACCGCTATCTATTGCAGCGAGCCATCGCCGCTGCCTGCCCGCAGCAGCGGCGCAGTAAAGAACGTCAGCGAAGAGGATAAGCGTGCGATATACGAGCTGCTGGCTTCTCATTTCCCGTTTGAGCAGCCTCAGCACATGGCGGCTGTGAGCAAGCTGCTAACAGACAACAATATCGACCGTTCGAAATATGGCTGTTTCAAGATGAAGGAGCTGCTGGCACGGATGGATTATCTTACTATGGAGGATGTTATCCTTGGCGGTGTGCCGCAGATAATGGTAACGCTCCATAAGTGTATGGATTATTGCGAGCCTGAAGCGGCTGATGCTGATGTAGAAGCGTCGGATGCTGATGAGACAGCGGATATCATTCCCGAGCAGCGCCTTGATATGTTCTGCAATCTGCCACCAAAGCCTGTTGGTATTTTGGCGTCTTTTCTTGCTAAGCAGGGCAGACATGTGTCTGCGAACGAGATTCGAGAGGAGCTTTGTGAGGATTTCGAGCAGGCACGAAACGGCGGGATCCGCTTTTACGAGGGTAAGATGATCTTCCCCTGTCGCTATCTCAAGGCAGACGGTGAACAGGTTGAGATAACGCTGAAGCGCAGCACCTATGAAGGTAAGCCCTGGTTCCTGAATTATATTGATACCGCTTCCCACAGCACAGTACAGAAGCCTGTTGCGCCTGCAAAAATGCTGGAGCATTTCGCATTTCTCGGAAGCTGGCAGAGCTTTCTTGCAGAGCTTGCCGAAAAGGCAATGCCTGAGGATTGGGATTTTGAGGATTCTCCTGCTAAGGGCATGCAGATACTGATACGATATATCAGATTTACATTCTACCGCCTTACCAAAGAGGATAAGATTTGCATATCCTCTGACGGTCAGTTTGCGGCGTTCAATACCGGTCTTGTAGACAGACATTATGACGATATCTATGCCTGCTTTGTGCCGAATGATTCCCGAGGCGAAACCAAATGGAAGTTTGCAGGCTTTTCGACCGCCGCTACAAGAGGTCTCGGAAAGATGCTGGTCAGCTGTTTCAATCCGCTGCCTGCCCCGGCGCAGTATTTTGAGCGCAAGGAAGATCTGTTCTTCGATATCAATAAGCCGCTGCATCCTGATTTCAATCATATCATCATTGATGATCTCCATCGCTTGCCTCTGCAGTTCCTTTCGGATCAGTTCAATGATTGTCCTGAGGCGCAGGCAATAGTAGCTAATCTTCGTACAGCGGATGGATATCAGCGTAAGGTGCTTTTCGATCAGCTTCGTGAGATAGTTTCCACCAACAGCTGGCTGTTCGTTCGCATCCAGAATCGCATAAAGGACTCTATCGAGCTTGCCCGCAAGCGTGTACGCAGAAATTACAAGATCGCCATTCCGTCCTATTTTCCCACACGGGATACTATGTCGCTGATGCTGCCTCTTTGCCTTATCGACGAAGAAAAAGCAGATGTTGCACTCGTGCTGGAGCATACTCCATCGGGAAATTATCAGGGTCAGACTATTCTTTCGCTGCCTGTTGCGTATGTGGATGCCCGTCTGCTTTGCAGCATGAACAGCGATTGGCTCACTACATCGAAAAAGACTGTTTGCTCTGTGGATACAGTTCAGGGCGCCGATGAATTTTGATGCGAAATCTTCAAATAATAACCCCCGAAGCGATTTTCGGGGGTGTTATTTTGTCTGTGATTATTTCAGGGGAAAGCGGCGCAGCTGAGTATTTCGGTGGTGATGGATTTGCAGCGGTTGAAGTGATAGCAGCTTGCGGAATAGGTCTGCTGATGGCTTCAGGATCAGTGCTTATCATTGGCAAGGGTGGAATGCTGCCTGAGGATATATCGGTGTTTGCGGCGATAATAGACGCCGATAGCGGCATTTCTGCTGAAGGTCTGAAGGGAACTGCAGTCATATCCTGCGGAATGAGCGGCAGAAATACAGTATCTATGACTTCACGAACCAATGAATATATGACCCTTTCGCTTAACCGCAGCATAATGACTCTTGCAGGAATATGCGAGCCGTTTGAGTATCCTGTAAGACTTCAGCCCGACACCTCGGATTATGACTGTATGGCGGCATTTGCAGCGGCTATTCTGCTAGGCATTGCAGGCCGCTGATATTTTTCTTTGCTACTGAATAAAAAACAGTGGAATGCAGATAATACTGATGCGGTCTACCGCAACTAAAATCAGGAGGAAGATATATTATGTCTAACCGTAATTCTCAGAACAACCAGAATAATCAGAACAACAACCAGAATCAGAACAAGCAGAACAATCAGTCCCAGAACAACAAGCAGAACAATCAGTCCCAGAACAACAAGCAGAACAACGACTGATAATGCTTTGCGGGCAGGGGAGACCCTGCTCCTGTACATAAAATGACCGCCGTATCTGATACAGCGGTCGTTTTTTGTTTACTTCTTAGCAGCCTTTGTTGTCTTGCAGGCAGCCTTTGTAGCCTTTTCTGCGGGCTTATCAGCCTTTGCAGCAGGCTTCTTAGCTGCGGGGGCCTTCTTGTCCTTAGCCTTGCAGATCTTCTGGAATTCCAGAGCCTTGTCGATGCTTCCCTCGACCTTCAGCTTGCCTGTCGTGAATGCCATAACAGCATCGATCTTATCCTCTACAAGCTTTGTGAGAGTGTCAGCAGATGCGATCAGGCAGCAGTCACGGTCGTAGTACTCATAAGGCTCAACGAACAGCTGGCCATCCTTCAGCTCAATGTAGAAAGCTCCTTCGCCCTCGCCGGTAATGTTTACCTGCACTGCAAGGTGACCCTCGAACTTGCTTACATCCTTCTTCAGCAGCACATCTCTTGCGCCCTGAACGATCTCTTCATAAGTCATTTTAGTTATCTCCTTTGTTATTTCTTTAGCATTGCCATCATTAAGTATACCACTATTTCACCGCTTAGTCAACCTTTTGGAAGTATTTTGTCATTTCCGCCGATATCTGCCCTGCTGCGGTGGAAATAAATAGTTCATACTGCTGTGAGTTAAGGTAGGGATATTCTCTGTGGATACTGTTTCGCTTGCCGTCATAGAACTTCTGCTCTCCGTTACACATATAGAAATCGTATATATTTCTCTGCTGAACTGCAATGTTGTTATCCTTATAATATGGTAGCAGATCATCGGGCAGCTCAGCGTCACGCAGCATATACAACGGCTGATAATCGGGGTGTGTTTCAAGGAACAGAAAATCATTATCGTACCAGTCACGCTTTACACGGCGGTAGTATTCCTTCCTGTCGGATGTGTACAGTTCTGAGAATCGCTCCTTTGTGGGAGTATTTATTATGTTGCTCCAAAGGCAGTCGGTCATCAGGTGAGCGAAATATCCCCAGTAAAAGGAGAGACGTATGTGGTCGGTCTCGTTGTCTATATATTCGCTCTTAAAACGCAGATAGTCGCATTCGGATTTGTGCTCTGCCCAGTGGGTTATCTCCTTCGGCGGGTCGAAGCCGTTTTCGGTGGGGAGACCGCAGTCTGCGCCGATGTTCCCTGCATAGAATGCCCCGATATCAAAGCCGAACTGTGGAGCAAGCATCTCTGCAATGTGCAGATGAACAAGCCATGTTGCCATAAATATACCTCGCAATACTTGTATTTTGATGTGGATTGTGATAGAATATATCTGTACCTAAAAGGAGTTGAATACGATGGACGATAAGAAAAATACCCAGCAGCTTCAGAAGCCCGAGGATTTCACCGTAGGCGAGCCTACTTGGGTGGATGATATGAAGCAGGAACTTGAAGATTATCTCGAGGAGCAGGGCATCTACATCAGGCAGTAAAGGAGCAGCGTGATGGGCTTTATAAAGCGGCACAAGGAAGAGATCATCGCATTTATTGTGGTCTCAGTTATATTGATCGTCTTTTTTGTCATGCCATATATTTTGGCAAAGGGGCGCACGCTGTATAAGGAACGCTCTCCAGACGGCAAGTATTCCGTTGTGGTTGTTGATAAGCGTGAGGATCTGCCTGCGGATAAAAATATGTGGGTGAGTGTTCGATACAGAACAGCCTCAATAAGTAAGGCGATTTTTTTTGATAATGGCGGAGAGCAGTTTGATGAAAGCTGCATTGATGTGGCGTGGAGCGACGAGGAGGTCACTATCACTGTCAGCGGAAGCAATATGCAGGATGAGCTTTTCAGCTGCGAGCTTGAGCATTTTGATTACATGTAAGGCTTACATTGAGTATGCAAATCAATATACTATATAAAATCCGAGGAGCAGATCACTCCTCGGATTTTTCTGTTTGTGACTATAGCTGACTGTTTACAGTCAATATACCTCACATCCTACATAGTAGTATTTAAGTATCTGGCGATAATCGTAATCCCAGTATTTTGCAAGGGCGTTTGCGCCGTTCTGGCTCATGCCTACGCCGTGGCCGTAGCCGTATGTAGTGACGGTGAAGGTGTCAGAGCCTGCGTCGTAGCTGATATCGAACGCATGGGAGCGGATATCGAAATCCATGATCCTTTCACGGAAAACACGGCCTGTCAGCTTTCTGGAGCTGCCGTCGGAATCGGTGTAGCTGTGATAGCCGCCGATATTCATCTGGCCGACATATTTGCCCTCGATATATCCCTCGATCGCAAACCATGTGGAGGGGTCTCCAGAAAGGGAAATGCCTGTTTCGTTATAAACCCTGGAGCTTATATCCGAAGAAGTGAAAGTGGCTGTTCTTCCGTAATTGGGATCATACAGCTCATCAAGCTCGCAGTATTTGCTGATCAGATAGGGATAATCATTGCCCCATACATTCAAGCTTGATGCGGTGTAGCCTGCGGAAGATGCGGAATACACTGTCTGGGTAAGCTCGCCGTTGTAGTAGACTGCTTCGCCTATAACGGAGCTTACAAGCTGTCTTACACGGGAATCCACATTGCTGCTTACCGCAACATTCGGATACATTCCGTGCTTGTTGTAGTACATAACGTATGTATAGGCTGCGACGGCCTGCGCCTTGATGGCTTCGTCGTCGAAGCTGGTGCCTACCTCGGTCTGCGTGATTCCGGCTACGATATCCAGTGCCGAGCCTGAAATTACAGCGCCGTTGTTCTTGACATATACAAGCTCGCTTGCTGCGCCTGAATGGTCACGAACAGGAGCGTCGGGTTCATCGGGTTCTTCCACGTCGGGAAGCTCCTCGGGAACGGATGGCGGATCATCATCAACAGGTATACCGCCTGCAAATGGGTCTACTGTTACTGCAGGTGTTGTGGTGGTCGTTGCAGGAGTAGTAGTCGTAGCAGGAGTAGTTGTTGTGGCGGGGGTAGTAGTTGTAGTCGCAGGAGTGGTTGTGGTTGCAGGTGTGGTAGTTGTTGCAGCTGTTGTTGTGGTTGCGGGAGTCGTTGTAGTAGCTGCGGTCGTGGTAGTCGCAGCAGTGGTCTGCTCAGGCTCATCCTCGGGGATTATGAGCTGTTCCACGGTCTCCTGAGCGTAGTCATCCTCAGGGAATATCACCTCATAGGTGGTAAGATCCTCAGGAAGCGTATCGGTGATGGGGGAGACGGTGGTGTATATCACCCTGTCTGCCATGGACGGCTGCCTGAAATCCATAAGATCAAGCTGCACTCTGGTGTCGGTGCCTGTGCTTTGTTCGGGTACGAAAAAATCCACCGTACCCTGACCGTTTGCCTGATCCATTTCTTCGCTGTCAGCTCCGGGGAGCGGCTGTACAGGGGCGGGTGGCGTTTCATCCATTGCCTGCACGGGTGGTTTCTGCTGTATCGTTCCCATAACGCCACAGGTGAATACATACACATTACATATCACCAGTGCGACGATTATCTTGAACAGTGAAATCTTCTTCATGTTATCTCCGTTGTTCTGTCATTTATTCTGCGGGATCCTCAAGGCCGTTTTCCTTGAGGTATTCTGCCATGCCCTTAACAAGGGAGACATCCCATGTTCTGCCTTCCCACTTGTCGCCGTAAGCACGGATATAAGCCTCGCAGTATTTCATGCTGGTTTTTCTCACGATCTTATCGGGATCCATTGTGGGGCTTTCGTTCTCTCTTACCTTTCTTGCTACGATAACAAGACGCATATCGTCAAGTCCTACGGATGCATCGCAGGTGGAAAGAGTCAGGAACTCGTCACCGTACTCGATATCCACACCTGTTTCGTACATGCTTCTGTCCATGCACTCCAGCACATAGTCATAGAACTCTGCACTGCTGTCAAAGGAAACATGGTTGAAGTAATCAAATACCTCGCCCTGATCCTCACGGGTGTTTGTCAGGAAAACTGCGAATATCTTATACTGGTTCTTCTGATAGAGAGTATCGAAATTGATTACGGGGGAGAGGCGCAGGAAGCCGATATCCGTGCGGTAGTTGTTGAGCGCAGTGAACTGATGCTCGTAGCGCATATTGTGGCCGTACAGGATAGTGTTGTTCGGCATGGTGTTTACGCCGAATTCGCCCTCGTAGTCTGCGAAGATTGTGCCTGCGAAGCTGTAGTAGTTATCAAAGCTGTGGTGCAGGTAGAATTCATGTGCGCCCTCGCCGTCGTTATTGATGATGGAGGAACACTGATCGCAGTAGCCGTAGTCCGTGTAGGACTTGCAGGGAACGAACTCCTTTGTGGGATCAGACTGCATTATGGGATAATCCACGTTTGTGCCGGGGATGTTCAGCCAGCCGATGAAGTCGTTGTTGGTATCATAGAGGGTTGCGTACTCCTCGTTGATGGTGCCTTCGGGCATCTGATCTATTTGTGCCTGAGTGGGCGCCTGATTTTTCAGATCCACTATGTATGCATGATTCTGTCCGCCGTCCTCACCTGTGCCGCTGGTGGTGATCTGGTTGGGATCGTCCAGTGCCACAAGGAAGTGGTTCATAATGAGTATCAGTGCCACAACAAGTATCACAAGAGAGGCAAGGAATACGATCTTTCTGAACACCTCGGTAACGCTGTCACCCTTCCACGGGATAAGGCCTGTTACTATGCTCATGAAAAGATTCTGCTTCTTCTTTTTCTTTCTCTTTTTCTTGTTGCCGTTGTTGTTCTGCTGGGAGGATAATCCCATATCCATATCTGCCATGATATCCGTTCCTTTCTTGGAGTAATCTATATTAAGCTGTTATCAGTATGTATAACCGTAGATCATTTCTGCGGGTCACTTTCTGCCGCCCCATTCGCCGCCGTATACGTCGTAGTATGCGTCAAAGTACAGCGGATCGGGGTTTTCGTAAGCCTTGCTCACATCGACTGTAGGATCCTCGCCGTCACGCACCTCTCTTGCGAACAGCACGAAGCGCAGATCCCAGTCCAGCCAGCTCCAGTCGAGGATGCAGGTGGAGAGGGTCAGCAGTTTGTCGCCGTACTGCAGATCCACATCGGTGTAGAAGGTGGAGCGGTCAAGTATATTGGCGATGTAGTCGTCGAACTTCTCCTTGCTGTCGAAGTAGCGACCACGCAGATAATAGAACACGTCGCCCTCAGTCTTTTCGGTGTTCACCAGCATGCCTGCGAAGATCTTGTAGGTGCGCTCCTCGTAAAGGGTGCTGAAGGTGATGGTGGGGTAGCTCTTGTAGTAGTCGATACCGCCTGTGTGACCGGGTTTGTAGTTGAAGTATCTCGGCACCTTGCCAAAGAATGTTCCGTTCGCCATGTTGTGACCGTAGAGGATGATGTTTGCAGGCTCCTCGGTGGCGGTGATGGGAGCACGGTAATCTGTGAATACAGTGCCGCCCAGCATCTTGTTTCCGCTGAGATCGTGGTCGAGATAGAACTCGTTATCGTCGCCCTGAACCACCACATTGTCGATGGTAGGCTCGTATTTGCCGTCTACATAGATCCAGCCGACTACATCCTCATTGATATCCAGCAGCGGCAGGAAGCTTTCCATTACCTCGGGATTTTCCTCTTTAAGCTGCTCCTGACGCTCAGGTGTGATATCAATATTCAGTGTGGTGTTTCCGCCTGTGATGGCTTCTGCATCAGCACCGTTGTGGAAGATATCGCTGATTATCTCATTGTTCTTATCCGCTTCGGCGGAGCCGCTGATATCCGACATCAGCAGCACCAGCGAAACTATCAGCACCACTGCAGAGACAAGAAAGACTATCTTTCTGATTATCTCTGCGGGCTTGTCACCCTTCCAGGGGATGAGGTATTTAAGAATCCTGATGAATATATTTTCCCTTTCAACGAAGTTAGCCATTTTTCTGTCCTTTCTGTGGCTTTATGTGAGTTATCCGTTATAGCCCTTCAGCTTTGAGGTATCCCACTTGCTGCCGTACCACTGACCGCCTATCATACTATAATAGTAGTCAAACAGTTTTGCTCCATAGTTTCGGGTAGCAAGGGAAGTATCCACATATTCGCTCTCGCCCGGGCGTACCTTTCTTGCGAAGATTACCCATCTGGTGTCCACTTCCTCGCCGAGAGGCCAGTAGCAGGTGGAGAGAGTAAGCAGCTGATCGCCGTACTGAAGGTCTACATCTGTATAGAACCAGCTTCTGTCCATTACGTTTATGATGAACTTGTTGAAGTCATCCTGATTCTTGAAGGAAGTCTTGTTGATATACTTGAACACCTCGCCGTACTGCTCCTGAGTGTTTGCGAGAACGCCTGCGAAGATCTTGTAGGTCTCGCTGCCGCCCTCGGGTGTAGCAAGCATGATTGTCGGATGCACCTTGTAGAATGCGATAGGCTCACGGCTTGCGTCATTCGGGATATAATATCTCACGGATGCGAAGCGGTCGCCGTTCATCATGTTGTGACCGAACAGGATGATGTTCTGGTCTGTGCCGTCCCACTTGTTCTTCTTGTGGGAGAATATCGTACCCGAGATGGATTCGCTGCCGTCAAATGCCTTGTTGAGGTATTCCTCGTGATCCTTGCCCTGTACCACAACGTCGTTGAGGTAGGTGCCTGTGATCTTTATCCAGCCTCTCGTATCGGGGTTTTCTGCAAGGAGCGCATTGAAGTTTACATTCAGGGGAGTATTTACAACAGGCGTAACGTTGATGGGTTCCTCTGTCTCTATGGTTTCAGGCTCTGATGTGGAACTTGCCGAGGTGTTGGCTGTGGTTCCGGGGATAGGAGTCACCACTGTGGGATCCTCGAAATCATCCATATCCACTGTGCCGTTATCAACGCCTGCAATGCTCTGAACGCTCTCGGTTATCTCAGAACCGTCGTTGATGCTGATAAGCTGGAACAGCAGAATGCCGATCGTCACTGCAAATACCACGATAGCTGCCAGCAGCACGATCTTGCGTATCTTCTCGCTGTTGGAGTCATTCTTCTGCGGGAAAGCAGCCTCGCAGAAGCGAACGAAAACGTTTTTCGGTCTGCCTTTGATCTTATCCTGCTTCGGCGCCTTTTTCTGAGGCGGGGGAGTGTAGAAATCCAGCTTGTCAAGAGCGATATCTCTTGAAGCGGTCTTTTTCTTTTTAGGCTTTTCCATGTAGTTTGCCATAAAATATCATCACCTTTATATAAAATTGCTGTTATCTTGTGTTTGCCATTATCATGAGATCGAGAAGCATCAGTGCCTTTCTTACTGCGCATGCCCTGATATAGTCACGCAGAGGAGCGTCCTTGTCGTCGTGTGTGAACACATATCGCTTCGAATGCACCGCATTCCCGTAGCGCACTGCTATGCAGACCTCGCCTACAGGGTGCTGCTCCGAGCCGCCTGTGGGGCCTGCAACTCCCGTTGTGGAGACCGAAAGCTCCGCACCCGAGAGCTTCATTGCTCCCAGCGCCATCGCTTCGGCGCATTGAACGCTGTACTCGCTGTATTTGTCCAGAGTATCGGAGGACACTCCGAGGATCTCATGCTTTATCCTGTTTGAATAGGAGCATACACCCAGCTCTATTACCGAGCTGCTGCCCGATACTGCGGTTATCGCAGCGGATATCATGCCGCCTGTGCAGCTTTCCGCTGTTGCGATATGCAGCTTCTTGTCCGTGCATACACGGACGATATGTGCGCTCAGCTGGGATATCTCCTCAAGAAGCTTTTCGTATTTCATATCAGTCAAAGAGGTTTATGGTTTCCTCACCGCACTTGAAGCGCTTTATTTCGGTCTCCGCCACAGCCTTTTCGATCATGGAATCGAAATCGTAGGACTGTTCCGCAGCCTTTATGTCTTCAAGACGGGGCTTTGTTTTGGGATGCTTCGGCGAGAATACCGTGCAGCAGTCTTCATAGGGCAGGGTGGAGGTCTCGTAGGTATCGATCTTTCTGGAAATCTCGATTATTTCCTTCTTATCCATGCCGATAACGGGACGGAACACAGGATATTCAGCTGCCTCGTTGGTGCAGTAGAGAGCAGTCAGCGTCTGGCTTGCCACCTGTGCCACGCTCTCGCCTGTGATTATTGCGCCGTAGCCGTCACGGTCGCAGATCTTGTTTGCGATCTTCACCATAATTCTTCTCATAAGCACGGTGAAATATTCCTCGGGGCAGTTGTCGCGCAGCGCTTCCTGTATTTCAGTAAAAGGTACGCAGTAGAACTTTATATCCCCGCAGTAGTTGGTCATCTTCTCGGCGAGAGCCTCAACCTTGAGCCTTGCTCTTTCCGAAGTATAAGGCGGGCTGACAAAATGCACGGCAGAAATGTGAATGCCGCGCTTTGCCATCATATAAGC